>JBILRD010000295.1:0-3560 GCA_044372845.1 Saprospira sp.
ACATTACTGTCAATTTCGGGAGCATCGTCTAGATCAATGTCCGTTTCTTCGTCAATAACTGGAGGGTTATTCTTCTCCATTTCTTTTTGCTGGAGAAACCACTCTGGACATTGAGACGGATCTCTGGCACATAATTCCTCCACGGATTCACTTTCTTCATCCTCACCGCTAAAACCATCGCATCTTCCCTCTTTGATATTTTTCATGGACATTTCCATTTTTTCCGAATAAAGAGCAAATTTGACCAATGGATTTATTGTCGTCAGAGCAGTATATTTTTCATTCTTATCAATATCGAAATAAGCATCAGAATTCAATTTCATATCAGATTGATTATCTCCAATCTTCATTTCATCCTTATCAATCGGCCAAGAAATACTGCTTGCGTGAATCTCCGACTTTTGAAGAGAGTTAGTAAAAGGTACCTTAGAAGTTTTTGACCCACCTCTTTTTACATCAATCAATCTTTTTATTATACTGTAATTAAAATCTGCATCTGGATGAAAAATTGAATCCAACTGACCATTTTCGCCGTGAATATAGAGTACAACTTCTGCACTGGAGGAAATAATTCTCTCTCCTTTGAAAATATCAAATTTCGTCGCTACAATCTTAGCGACTACCTGATTTTTTCTATTGCTTATGATAATAGTCGATCTGCCATTTTCATCCCCATAGCCTCTGACCACATTGCCTTCTAATCTAAATCCACCTATATAATTTACACCCTCACCTATATTCTCAATATTTATAATTCTGGATTTAGACACAAACCTTGGATATCTAAGATTTGAAGGAGTTATTATGACCTGTTCGTCTTTTTTACTGATACTATCCTTTACAATTTTAATCTGAGATCTTTTAGCTATTCTATCGGCAAAAGCTCCTTCCATAGGGATTTTAAAAACTGAGGGGTAGAGCAATATAGCTTCCTCTGCTTTGTAACCAATATCTCTTCCTTCAATTTTAAAATTTTTCAATTCTGCTCTTGCATCTTTTGCGCCGTCCATGTTCCAATTAACAATGGCTCTCTCTACTTCAAACAATCCACCCTTTTCCTTTAATGGGTAAAAAGTAAAATTTGAATTATTAATAGTTAAGGAATCTCCTTTATTGTGACAAAACAAATTGGAATTTTGATACTTAACACTTAAGTTTTTATTCTCATATTTTACCTCAAAATTTCTTGTATCTGTATTCCAGGCATGACTTCCACCAGAAGCTTTGTAAAGATTATTATTTATCCAAAACTGATAAGACCAAATCAAATAATCCTCGTAGGGTTTTGGATTTCTAATATTTTGATCATTTAAAATTTGAATGGACAAATCGATAAAACTGTCATAATATTTTGCAGTCAAGGTGGGATCATCTGCAAATTTAAGAATGGTAGATAAAAGTGGCTGAATAAAATTATATCGTTTCATCTTAAACTTAACCATTTCATTGGCCAATTTCAAGAATCCCTGATAATGTTGATCTGTAATTTTATTCTCTTTTTTGGCTAGTTTATAATCATCTAAGGTTTTATCACAATCTTCTCTTTTGAATTGTGTCAATACAACCTCTATTTGTTTATAAAGTTCTTCCCTGTCCGTAGCTTCAAAAGGAACGGTGTCCAGCAATTGACCAAAAAGACCAATTGAATTCATCAAAAGAAAAGATAAAAAAAGAAATAATTTACTGATTTTCATTCTTATAGATAATATATTTCAGAATCAATTTTACGATTAAGCTAAACTTTTTTAAAAAGTAAATATCTCCATGATTCTCTTTCATTTTTTTCAACAAACACTAATTCATGTTTTTTTGCCTCCTCTATTATCATTTCAACATCTTCCTGCAAAAATCCTGAACACAACAAAAATCCATTTTCCTCTAATTTGGCAGACATTTCATCCATTGTATCCAATATAATATGTCGATTGATATTGGCTAAAATTACATGGTAATTGAACTCATTTTCTACGGCTGATAAATCTCCATGAGTTAAATTAACGTTTTTTATATTGTTTATTATTACATTTTCTTTACTATTTTCATAAGCCCATTCATCATTGTCTACTGCCTCTACTGATGATGCTCCCAATTTAGATGCCAAAATTGCTAAAACAGAAGTTCCGCAACCATAATCCAAAACTCTTTTATTCGAGAAATCGATACTTTCCATAGCATCAATCATCATATAGGTTGTAGCATGATGTCCTGTCCCGAAAGACATTTTTGGTGTAATGATAATTTCGTATTGAACTTTTGAAATTGGGGCATGAAAAGTAGCTCTAACAGCACAAAAATCATCCACAATGACTGGTTCATAATTATTTTCCCATTCCTGATTCCAATTTACAGGTTCAATAATTTCCTTATCAATTTTCACCCAATCATACTCAATCATTAACTCATTCAAAAAGATTTCGAGATCATTGTCGAATCCAGATACAGGAATAAAAGCTAATACTTTATCCTTTTGTTCTTCATATCCCTCAAAAGGCCAATCATCAAGTTTACTGATCAGAATTTCTTGATCATTTGAATTTGACAAGGGAAATTCCAATCTATAGTAGTTTTCCATAATAATCTTTATTGTATAGAGTTTTTAATATCTTAGCCCGAATATTTTCTTCAGTCAATACTATTTGTATGCAAATTAACATATTTATATCTTATTTTGGCCTCGGAAAATCTTATTTTTCTTTTTACAAAAGTTAAGATGGTAGCATGGGTAAAAATTTGACATCTTCACAGTCTCCACTCCCGAGAACTTATCCAATCCCTTCAGTTATAGAAGATCTGAGCCAATGGCCGATTTACAAAATGTACCAGAGCCGAGATTCTTTGATGAAAGATGTTCAAAATCTTACGGTTAGAAGGATCATTCAACAGAAAAATGCCGATGATTTAGCTGAGAGAATCGCCTCAGTACTATATAGTGAGAGAGAGAGAATTATTGAAAATCCATGGAGAGTTGATCCACCGGATGAAATGGATTTTTGGAGTTCTATCCGTAAATCCTTACTGCATGGCTCATTCGAAGAGGGAAAAGAAGCTGATGAGAGAAACAAGGAAATTCTGGATAAAATTATCCATAGATATGTTCATGAGATAACAGGAAATTTTAAAATTCCAACTTACAGATTGGCAAGAAAAGTACTGCCAATGTTATTCAATTCAATATTAAATACGCTCACACTCAATAGAGCCAAACTAAGTGACAAACTAAAAATTGTTGGACATCTGGATGAGATGAGAAGCCTTGTAACAAAAGGAACTGTTGTATTAGTCCCTACTCATTTTAGCAACCTGGATTCTATTTTGGTAGGCTGGGCAGCTGACAGAGTGGGTATGCTTGCATTCTCTTATGGTGCCGGTTTGAATTTGTACAATAGTAACACCATGTCCTATTTTTTTGGCAGATTAGGCGCCTATACTGTTGATAGGAGAAAAAAGAATAGTTTTTATTTGGAGACCCTAAAATCATTTTCTCAACTCACTATTGAAAGAGGGGTTCATTCCCTTTTCTTTCCTGGAGGTACTCGCTCAAGATCCGGTCATGTCGAATC
>JBILRD010000088.1:0-7373 GCA_044372845.1 Saprospira sp.
AGAATCTTTAAGGCTGGAGCAGGAATTGCAGGAAACTGGCGTCAGAGTAACTACAGTTATGCCAAGTTACATCTCTACGGGAATGTTTGCCGGAATCAAGTCGCCACTTTTTACTCCGACACTGGACCCTGAATATGTAGCTGATAAAATTATTCAAGCAGTAAAAAATAATAGTATTGTCCTCATCGAACCAAAAACGGTGAGAACATTGCCTTTCCTTAAGGGTGTTTTACCCATCAGAGCCTTCGATTTTGTAGCCGGAAAATTATTCGGAATTTATAAATCCATGGATGGTTTTGTCGGTAGATCGGTAGAAGAGTCGATACCGGACAAAGAAAAGTTAAAGGCCATCAAAAAGAAAAAAGAAGAAGAACAAATCAAAGGCAATCCCAGAATCTAAAAACTAAACCATGAAAACAATTTTAATTCTCGAGCCTCCATTTAGCTCACTAAGCCTGGAGTTCGAAGAAATGGCTGCCAAAGCAAAATACACCTATTTTTCACTCAGTGATGCACTGCTGGCTGAGTTGGGCGGAGATTCTGAAATTTCAAAAAAAATGGAAGATCTAAAGCAAAATCAGGATACAAATATCTCTGACCTTGCTGTGGATCTGATTTTAAAGAAATATTTACAAAAACCAACCAAGAACAACCCTAACGGATTTATTCTGGATTCTGATTGTTTCAACTCTTTGGAGGAATTGAAGCAACTGAAGGAAACCTTAAATTCCTTCGGATATCAAATTGATACGGTAGTAGATGTAAAACTAACTCCCGAAGAGTGTGCCGAAGATATTGAAGATTTTCAGGTAGAGCGTTCTGAGGGTCTTGCTGAAATTGCGGATTATTTTGAAAATCTTTACCCTCATAGTCTGGAATTTTTAAAGTCCAATGAAATAGAAATCATTGAAATTTCAGACGAAGAGGATGAAAAGATGCTTTTTGCCAAGTTTGCTCAAATCCTAAAGCAAGAAAAACCTATTTGATTCGGTATTTGTATTCTCTGCCGCTGCTGTGCTTTAGTCTGACTACACTGTCATCAGGTTTGTAGTAGTAGGTACTGTATTCCAAAGGAACAATCACCTTTCCACCAGGGCCTACAACTCCTATCAAGCCTTTGTTTTCTACCAAAAAGGATCTGTTTGGAAGAATCATGACGTTGTCATAAATTGCTGGAAGAACAATTCCTGAGCGAAGTGAAACAATGCCCCATTTTCCTTTTTTAGAGGCAAAAAACATCCCTTGATCAGGACGATAGTCAAATTCAGAAAACTCAACAGGGATGATGGTTTCATCTCTGCTGTTGATGACACCCCATTTGCCAGATTTTTGAACCATGTAAGTCTTGGCATCTATAAAGAGTATTTTATCATAATTGGGTTGTACAAAAACTTCTTTATTTTCTTTGGCCAGCCCCCATTTCTTACCTTTTTTGATACTAAAAATCTTATAATCATCGGAGAAGAAAACATCTTCATAAACCATTTCGAAATAAGGCTGAGTTTCATAGATGTAATCTCTCTTGGTTCCCAACCTGGCTTTAATTTTATAATTGGTTTCGTCTACCGCAATTTCATCATACTTTATATCGGCAACAATGGCAGAATTCCCCAAAGAGTCAATTTTGAGTAGTCCATATTTTCCATTTTCTTTCACTTTTAGAATTCTAAGATAAGTAAAGACAAAAGGTTTCATGTCCTCGTATTTCATGTCCATGATGATCTTTCCGGTCTTATCAGCCAAACCCCATTTTCCATTTTTGTTAACCATGAAAAACTCGTTGAAGTATTCAATTCGATTGTATAGAAAATTTTCTGTCGGAATACAGGGATTGTATGTTTTTTGAACCCAAGCAAATACCGACCAGTATCCATTACTGCTGCTTCGAATCAGGGACATTTCTGCAACAGGATGTTCATAAACAGTTTCATAGCAGATCGGAACAAATTCTTTTCCTTCGTAATTTAGAATGCCCCACTTATCAATCTTTTTTACTTTGAAATAGGATCCGTTAAAATAAATATCATCGTAAATTGGTTCTAGCCAAGTGGAGCCGTCTTTATTTAAAATGCCATACTCCCCATTTTTTTGAATAAAAATTCTGTGTGGATTGACATTAAAATCATAGTTCACTTTGTCATAAATTGCAGGAATCCAAACACTGCGATCAGATTTTAACAATCCCCATTTTCCTTTTTCTTTAATTTCGTAATATTTCAACTCCAATCCTGCTCTGTATCGATAAACAACACTGTCATAAATTGGCTCTGTCAACCAATTCTTTGTTTCCATCTCATAAAATCCCCATTGAGTATTGTTTCCGTTATCTATTCTGTAGATATTATCCTTGAGGTAAGCAGTATCAGGATATGCAATGCTATCTTTTTTTTGTGCAGTAAGAAAAGTTGAATAAAATAATATAAGTAGAAAAATCTGTCCGTATTTCATAACCTATCGATTGCAGTTTTAATATGTAAATCATTATAATGAAGTATCAAATTTACAATTTTTAAGAGAAAAAAGCTTTGAAAGCTGTAATTTGTATGGGATAGATTAAATTTGCATCATGTCTTTAGTTAAAAAAATAAAGGATTTTTTTTCCATGATCCTGGAACAGGAAATTATCAATGATTTTATTGATGATGAAAATCCCTATTATATTCTGGCAACCGAAAGAACCTTCATGAAATGTTCGGTTAATGGAGATTATCGACTCTATGCTCTGCCAAAGGGATTTTGTGCTTCTTGGTCTGATAGAATTATAGCGAGAGATAAAGACGGTCAACTTTTATGGAAAATCGAAGGGTGGGGAAGAGCACTAGCCGTTCATCCAGAATGGTCAATCATTGCTGCAGTTAAAGATAAGACGATTGGTCTCTTTAATTCGGATACTGGTACAATCATCAGAGAGCCTCTGGTACTTGATGTTTTTATTGATGCCTTGGTATGGGTGGATAATCATACCTTAGTTGGAACTGATGGAAAAAAAATCTATGTTTTTAATGCCAGTGCCGAGCTGATAGATGTGTTGGATCTAATGGCAGAGGAGGATGGTTTTATTGCAGCATTGGCTCCAGATCATAAAAATCCTAATGGGCTCATTTTTTTAGATATCAACCATAAGCTTCTCAAGAAAATAGACTTAAAAACAAGACAGTTACTCAAAGAAGTTGAACTTGAGTATTGTGATCAGCTTTTTTTTGATTCCCAAAGCAATTGGATATGGACGACTGTTGTTAACGGAACAACCTTGGAAGAGGTGATTGTTTTGGACAGCAAGAATCTGGAAGAGCGTTATGGTTTAATTTTTAATGGGAAAGAAGGTGTACGATTTGCAGATCAAAGTCCCAATGACCTGAGTTATCATAGTTTTGTTTCCATCCCCTCGTTGAGTCCTTTGCGACAATATTTTTTGGTGAATGACAACTCTGGGCTACTATGGCTTATCAACGCCAGAACTGGAGATAGAAGGAGAGTTTTTAAAAGAAATGTCCTGGAATTTGTCTATGCCACACACTGGCTGGATGAAGAATATTTTGTCGCTATGCTAGAGGGCGGATATGTCGCCAAAATGAGTATCAGAGGCTTAAAGACGGTATTTAAAGTTTCAGATTTTGATAGTTAGAGATTATCGTTTTATCAACTCTTGGACAAGCTCCAGCATTTTATACTGTTCCTGAAAATGCCCTTCTTTGGCTTCCACATTGATGTATGGGATGTTTTTTTGTTGACAGTATACTGATAAAGAACCGTCATCATCAGCATTTTTACTGAGCAATACTACATTGTAATTCAATTGTTGGAAATAGTCAAAATGAGTCGAATTATTTACCAGAAAAAAATCATAAACAGAAAAATCTTTATTGACATGTGTTTTATCTGCATTGTGCTTGTATAGCCCTTTTTCAAGATACTCATTGATGGAATACCCATTGACGTTATTGTGTAGGGCAATGATAATTTTTGGTTTAGTTAATAAACTGTCGGTAATAAATTCAGCAAAATATTTGACCAGTTTTTGATTTTGACTACTGTAGGAAAGACAGGTTCTCAAGGTTTTATAGATCCCAAGATCCGTAAAAATTCTATTTGGGTCAAAGCAGAAAGATGTTTTGTCAATTGTTTTGATTTCAAGCCAACGTTTTCCTTTGTGTTTTAATTCTATGAATCGTCCACCATGTTGACTGACAATGCTATCGGCTGCAGCTACTGCTGTGTTTTCATTATCATGCATATTGAAATAGATGACTCCCTGGCTATCCGTCGGATTTCTGATAATAAATCGGATACTGTCTAATCCTATTCGATAATTTAACTCTGAAATACTGGAATTTGGTTTGCTTGAATCTTTTTGATCAAACAAATTTTCAGAAAAAATAGCTTTGCTGTTTTCAAAACAGGAGAGGAAGAGCAGGCAACTCGTCAGTAAAATAGCAGCAATATAAAAATGTTTGATAGAGTGATGCATTACATTTCTTGAAAAAAAGAAGCTGTATTAGTTGGAATTATATTTAGAGTTATCTTTTGTTTCTCGCTAAGAACGCCAAGAAGAATTATTAAACCATCCTTTTTTAGCCCATTGCTCTTCTTCTTTTCTTTGCGTGATTTTTATTTTTTTTCACGCAGAGTTCGCTAAAATTTTCGCTAAGAACGCCAAGAAGAATTATTAAGCCATCCTTTTTGCGTACTTCGCTCTTCTTCTTTTCATTGCGTGATATTTATTTTTTATTTCTCGCAGAGTTCGCTAAGTTTTTCGCTAAGAACGCCAAGAAGAATTATAAAGCCATCCTTTTTGCGTGCTTCGCTCTTCTTCTTTTCTTTGCGTGATATTTATTTTTTATTTCTCACAGAGTGCGCTAAGTTTTTAGCTAAGAGCGCCAAGAAGAATTATTAAACCATCCTTTTTTAGCCCATTGCTCTTCTTCTTTTCTTTGCGTGATTCTATATTTTTGTTTCTCGCGAAGAGCGCAAAGTTTTACGCTAAGGGCACAAAGAAAATTATTGAATTATCCTTTTTAAGTCCGTTGCTCCTCTTTTTTTCATTGCGTGAAAAAATTAAAATAAATCAAGTTTCTAAAACTCAAAAGCTCCAATATCAGGCATCGCATCTCTGGGCCTTGCTTTAATGTCATTGAAAATGCCAAGATTGATCCCTCTGTTGACCATAGGAGAGATGACACTGTCTGCAGCATAGATGTAATTATCTTTATCTTCGAAGAGTGGATCTTGATTGAGGATACAATTGGTCAGGCCAGTTCTGAAAGTATCCAGTTTCATCAGACAATTCTCGAATCCATAGTCCCAGACAGCCGTTGAACTGGAGTATTTTGAAAGTTTGACTTCCTCGTTTTTTGTACCATAAATAACACAATTTTTAAAATCAGCATAAACATCAAAAAGGTTTACGCCAATTACATTTCCATTCTGGTCATACAACTCCTCAAAATCCCGGAGATTGATGGTAGGTTCTGAATGTCCGACAAAAGGATTGGTACCATAATTTACCATGGTACAATGTTTGAAATCATAGATTCCACCTCGAATAGCGATTAATCCAAATTGACTGGAGTTGGAGAGAATGCTGTTAGTTGCATTGATGCTTCCCTGACGCGACAAAATAGAAGATCTGTCCGTATTCAGAATCATCGAGTTTTTTAATTCTAGTTTAACGGTTGGGTGATTATTCGCCAAAGAATCGACAATAATACCATCCACTGCATTTCTGATAATACAACCATGAATCTGATTATTTAAGCTATTCTTACTCAAATATATGCCGCTATGCTGAAAAGGAATCTGTTGATAATCTTCCTCCAAACGATGGGTTTTAAATTCTACCGGATTGTTTAGATCTCCGCCAACATTTACTTTGATGCTGGAATTGTCACCAATGTAAATCAAGGCTCTGTCTCCGGGACGAGTAGAGGGGCCGCCAAACATAAAAACATCCGTTCCTGCAGGAATCGTCAAAACAGAATTACTGTCAAAGGCTACTACTCCAAAAAAAACATAGGGGGTATCCGGACTAAGCGTCAAATTGGTATTGGTGAATCTGGTCAGGAAACCTCTTTGACCGATATAAACGGCATTCCATCCATAAGCCTCCAAAATGACACTTTGAACAGTTCCATTGGTTTCAAATAGGATGGAATCAATCCTCAAAGCATCTCCAAAATTTGGATCGATTCTTACATTGGCAAAAACATAAATACTGTCTTTGGCCGGAATATCGATATCGCTCACATTACTGCTGTTTTGTCCGTCAATATTCAAATGAAAATCTGAGGCAGAACCTCCGCCCAATCTGATATTACTAATTCTGACGGCTTTATTATAAGGATTATAAACTTTGAATTTTCTGGTGGCTGTACCCATATTGGTAAAAACCGTATCAAAATGTAAAGTGTCCAATTCAAACTCGAGTTCGATACCAGGACTGTTTAAAAATTGATCTTTACGGCATGCACTCAACTGCCAGACAAAAACAAAAAGGGTTAGCACTCCCAGTATTTTAAAAATTTGCTTTTTGCTCATTAAAATGGATCTTATACTATTCATTTAAAATTATTTCAAAGTTAAAAATAATCTAGCATAATAAATTTAAATCCGATGGAATCCTCTTGTAATTTCCTCTTAAATAAAGTACGATATGGTTAATTTACAATTAATTGTTGATCAATCCTGAATTTTTAAACAAATTAAGCGTACCTTTGCGCGTCCAAAAGACGGTAGATGTCTGAAAATCTACACTAAAAACATTATATCAAACCATTTACATGCAAAAGCAAAACATTCGCAACATCGCTATTATAGCGCACGTCGACCACGGAAAAACAACGCTGGTGGACAAAATTTTACACTATTGCCGTCTTTTTCGCGAAAATGAAACTACAGGAGAATTAATTCTTGATAACAACGATCTGGAGAGAGAGCGTGGTATTACTATTCTTGCAAAAAACGTATCAGTTAATTATAAAGGTACTAAAATCAATATCATAGACACTCCGGGCCACGCCGATTTTGGTGGTGAAGTGGAGCGTGTATTGAATATGGCCGATGGAGTTTTATTATTGGTAGATGCTTTTGAAGGTCCTATGCCTCAGACGCGTTATGTTCTTTCCAAAGCATTGGATCTTGGCAAAAAAGTTATTCTTGTTATCAACAAGGTAGACAAAGACAATTGTCGTCCAGATGAAGTGAACGAGTCTGTTTTTGAATTGATGTTCAACCTTGATGCAACAGAGGAACAGTTAGAATATAGTACTGTTTACGGTTCTGCAAGAAATAACTGGATGGGCCCTGATTGGAAAAATCCAACTACAGATATTGGATACCTTTTAGATAAGGTACTTGAAGATATTGCTGCACCTGCT
>JBILRD010000089.1:0-7313 GCA_044372845.1 Saprospira sp.
CAGACATGATTTCAACAGGTTTGTAATTTTCTAAAACTCCATTTAGAATTTCTACATCCAATGTAAACTCAGATTTATCGATAATAGGAACCAAATCGGCATGCATTCTTATTTTTCCCTTGATTCCACAACTAATTTGACCATGTAAGTTTTCTGAAATCAGATGATCCTGGCCAAAATTTTCAAATTTTAACATCAATTTATCTAGGTCTGCATTTTCGACATAAATTTCAGGACTAAAATAAATCTCTTTAGGATTAGAACCGTTGAAATAACCTCCAATATCAAAACTGCCACCGGCTGTTTTGAATCTACACTCATCAAAATAAATGTAATGATTTTTGGTCATGCGCATCTTGGCTTCGACATCCTGGAGTTTGTATTTGTGATAAGTAAGGTTTTTTATCTCCAGATTAGTTTTGAAATCTGTAAACGGTACATTGAAAATATTGAATACGGCTTCATGGTCAACAGCTTTACTTTTCTTAGTCGTAGGAGGATTGTAATTGATCAATTGATCAACATTTAGATTTTTTGATTTGAGCGCAAAAAAGTTATCTCTTTTTTTAATTTTTTCGTCCTTGCCCAAATAATAATGAAGATGAATATCTAAGTCGTTTTGACAGATCTGACCTTTTAAGGATTCAACCACAAGATGCTCTGATTCATAATGTATTCTTCCATTGAATTTCTCAAATCGACATTGGTGGATTTGCATGGTACAGCTAAGCTGGTCAAGATTCAAATCCATAGATTTAAACCCATTGTCATCAAAATGCAATTGAGTGATACCATGAAGTTTTAATTTTTTGAAATCTTCATGTCTATAGTCTTCAGGAACAAAATTCTCCCCATTATATGAAAAAAGATCTTCCAACCTAAGATGATCAGCGGTCAAATTAAAATCTATCTCTGTATCGCCTTTAAGTTTTGACTGAAGCATGATGGCATAGTTCTTCATTTTGCCCGTGAAATGAAAATCAGTTCCATCGATAAATCCTGTAAAATCTACAATCTTCATCAAATCATTCTCAATAAAAATATCTGCATGAAAATCATGTAGTTTATGAGGGTAATTTTTGAAGCTAGCATGAAAATCTCGAATCAAAAATTCTCCAACAGGAAGATTGGGCGATTCTGTGAAAGCTCTGGCAGAACTTATGAAAGCCAATTTTAAACTTAAGTCTTTGATTTGCTCATTAGATTTTGACTTTTTAGTTTTATCATCAAAAGTCAGTTCGGAGAGATCAATCAATTTGGATTCAATATTCAGATCCGTTTCGATTTTATCATCCGTATGATGTAAAATGGCTGGAAGGTCGCTGATAAATCCGGTTATTGAAAGATCGGATTTGCCAATTTGACCTTTGCAATACTCAATTACAGCCTTGTGTCCTTCCATTTTTGCCTTTACATTGACATTTTTGATAGGCAAATAATATTTGCTGGAACGGAATGTCAAATCCCTTACCAGTAATTCGGTATAGTAGGATTCGTTGAGTTTTTCAATGCTTTTTTCAGGATTTTGGAAATCTATGATATCGTGAAAGTTCATTTTCAGAGCAATAGAACCATCAATATCTTCAAGGTTTTTTAGGTTGAAAAACTTGGCTAAAAATTCTAAGTTAAAATCGGCTTTCAATTTCAAGTCAATATCAGGACTAATAAAATTCTTAACCTTCAGATTACCTTTGAAGATCCCCACATCTGGCTTGGCGTTAAAATCTTCAAGCTCAAATTCCATATCAGAAAGTTGACCATTTTCAGGACAATAGAAATGCCCTTTAAATGCCATGTCGACAAACTTTTTCTTAGTGTTTTTATTAGCTATGAGCCCTTTTTCGCAACCAAAATCAGCTTTGATCATCGGAAGAGAAGCATTCGCAGTTTTACCTTTGATTTCAGCATTGAAATAGATTTTACCCTTGTTATCGTAGCTTTTTAAGGTAGGAATCAATTCATTTGGAGCAAAAGCTATCAGTAAATCAAAGTTTGGTTTAGCTCCATTTAATTTAAGATCTACATACATGTCATTGTCAAAATCAACTTTACCTTCAATGTCAAAATCACCCATTTCAAGGCTCAATTTTGATTTGGCAATGTCTAAAATCTGATTTTTGGAATTATAATCCAGATTGGTATTTACCTTGAAATGTTTTTGCTTGATAAAACTTGTATCACCCTCCACAATAACATTAAATTCAAATTTAGAATCCAATGCCACAAGGGTATGTTCATTTTTGATTTTTAACCTTGCCGTAGCTTTGTCAATAAAGGCGTCCAAATCAATTTTTGTACTTTCATTGTATTTGTGTAAATCAACATCAACAATTTTGATAGATTTCAGATCAAGATTGAATTCTTCTTGACTTTTTTCTGTTTTTGTAGAATCCAACATCTCTAAGGCTCTATTGATATTCAGGCTACCGTCTTCGTGTTGAATGATATTAAGTACACCTTTTTTGAGCTTAATGCTTTTTATCTTGTAATCACCATTGAGGATGGTCCAAAAGTCAAATCCCAAATAAGCGTCATTGACACTGACAATAGCCTTTGTTTTTCTGGATTTATCCTCATAAATTTTAAGTTTTTCTAGATCAACTGAGATGTATGGAAAATTTGCAAATGGTGAAATATGAGATCCAGTTATGACTATTTCACCCTTATACATTGTATTGAGTTCCTTCAGAATTCTTTGAACAATCAAATCTTGTTTGTAATTCAGAATGCCCAGGAGAGAGGCAAATAAAGAGAAAATAATAAAAATACTTATCAGCGATAATTTAAGCCAAAATTTAAAACTGAGAAGCTTTTTCATATGATGGTTCTGGTTTTTTCTAAAAGTTAAATGTTAAAATAGTAAAAAATGTTTCACTTGAGAACATAATTTTTTCTTATTCATGGTGATAAGGAAGACCTCTTAAAATACTCATCCCTCTGTAAATCTGTTCCACAACGAACAACCTGACCATCTGATGGGAAAACGTCAACTTGGATAAAGACCATTGAGCATTCGCTCTTTTGTAAACATCCTCCGAAAATCCATAAGCACCACCTATCAAAAAGATGATTTTTTTATAATTAGATTGTAAGTAGCCTTCCAATAATTCTGAAAATTGTAGCGAGCTGAATTGTTTTCCCCTTTCGTCCAATAAGATCAGATAATCGTTTGGGTCAATTTTTTTTAAAATTTGCTCGCCCTCTTTCTGTTTTAACTGTTCCTCTGTCATAGATTTTGCGTTTTTGATATCAACAATTACAACTGACTCGAAAGGGATAAAATGCTTTAACCTTTTTTCATAAATCTCCATTCCAGTTTTTATGTAATCAAAGGCTGTTTGCCCTTGCACCCACAATTCTAATTTCATGATTGATGATATTTTTCTATCTTGAGAACAATTTCCGAAAATTAGAGTTTTTTATCTTTATTTACTAATAACGAAAACAATTATGCAATACAGAAGACTTGGTAAATCTGGTTTACAGGTAAGTGTGCTTTCCTTTGGTTCATGGTTAACCTTTGGAAAACAAATAGGGGATGAAACTGCCGAAAATCTCATGAAAATCGCTTATGACCATGGCGTTAATTTTTTTGACAATGCGGAAATTTACGCTCAGGGAAAATCTGAGATTGTTATGGGAAATATCCTAAAAAAAATGGGCTGGAGAAGAAGTTCTTTCTTGGTTTCTTCCAAGGTGTTTTTTGGATATGGCAATAAGCTTCCCAATGAAACTGGCCTAAGTAGAAAACATGTCATCGAAGGCTGTCATGATGCTATGAAGAGACTTCAGGTTGATTATCTGGATATGTATTTTTGCCATCGTCCTGATAAAAATACTCCTATTGAGGAAACAGTTTTAGCTATGAACACGCTGATACAACAAGGAAAAATTTTGTATTGGGGAACCTCTGAATGGTCAGCTCAAGAGATTATGGAAGCTCATATGGTAGCTAAGGAATATCGTTTGATTGGCCCAACCATGGAACAGCCACAGTACAACATGTTCCATCGCGATAAAGTAGAAGTAGAATATTCACAGATATATAAAACAGTAGGTTTAGGAACAACGATTTGGTCTCCTTTGTGTTCAGGTGTGTTGACTGAAAAATACTTTAATGGACTTCCCGACGAAACAACCCGTCTGACCATGGAAGGTTTGGAATGGTTAAAAGATCGTTCTTTGACAGAAGCAAGAATTGATAAAGTTCGTGAACTGAAAAAACTTTCCGATGATATGGGAACTACGATTCCTAAACTAGCCATTGCCTGGTGTGCTGCCAATCCAAATGTAAGTACTGTTATTTTGGGAGCCTCCAAGGAACATCACTTGACTGAAACCCTTGGCTCTCTTGATTTATTGCCTCAATTAGATACTGATTTAATGAATAAAATAGAAACAATTTTGAGTAATAAACCCAAACATCCGGACTTTTAATCTTAGATTTACCGATATTTTTACCAAAAGATGTAATGAATTTCATTGCATCTTTTTTTATTAAATAATAAATGATGCTGTACAAAGAATTACTTTCAAAATATCAAATCGATTTGGAAAAAACGATTAGAGTTTTTAATATAATCAGTATTTTAAGACTATTGTTGGTGGTAGTTTTTTTACTCTGTCTCTATTTTTATACTAAGGATTTGTCCAATTATAGTCTCATTATTGGAATCAGTAGCGTCATCATTTTTATAATATTGTTGATCATCCATGAGAAGCTAAAAAACAAAAAAAACTTACTGTCAAGATTAGTTGAAATCAACAGTGATGAAATCGACTTTCTTAATCGTAACAAGTCATCCTATGATGATGGAAAAGAGTTTTTAGAGGCGTCACATCCTTATGCCAATGATCTAGATATTTTTGGATCTTCCTCCATCTTTCAATATTTAAATAGAACAGGAACCTGGCCTGGAAAAAAACGTCTGGCTGATTATTTAAAGCAGACTAAAACTGCACAGGAAATTCTGGATAATCAACAAGCCGTAGCTGAATTGAGCGATCAATTAAATTTTAGGCAAGAATTATTATCTATTGCTAAAAACAATGTAGATCACAAGGGTTCCTATCATTCCATTCTACAATGGGCAAAAAATACTGACGAAAACCCCTCGTTTTTTATAAGAATCTTATCCTTTGTGGTTCCAGTTTTAGTTCTGATTTCAGTACTGGCTTATTTTGTTTTTAAAGTTGATTTTCTTTACAATACCATTTCCTATTTGATCGTCTTTAACCTGATTATTCTATACAGCCAGTTAAAATTTATTAAAATCCAGATTATTCAATCCGATCGAATCAGAGAGATAATATTGCATTATGCCATGATGCTGGAAAAGATAGAAAATCAAGAATTTAAGTCTAAAAAGTTATTGGATTTGAAAGAAAAAATATCTCATCAACAATTTTCTTCTGCCAGGGAATTTAAAAAATTATCTTCCCTGTTTAATAGTTTGGAGTCGGTTAATAATTTATTAGGTGCCGTAATTTTTAATGGCATCCTTTTGTACCATCTTCATACGCTTTTTACCCTTTTGAAATGGAAAAAAAAATACGCTCTTGAAATCGAAAAATGGTTGGATGTTATTGCTGAACTCGAAGCATTGAATAGTTTAGCGAACTTTGCCTATAATAATCCACAATTTGCATTTCCTGAAATAAACGACCAGTATCATTTTGAGTTCGAAAATTTAGGACACCCTCTTATTCATCCGCTTAAAAGAGTAGATAATAGTATAAATATGACGGATCATCCTTTTGTTATTCTTACCGGATCCAATATGTCTGGCAAAAGTACTTTTTTAAGAGCTTTGGGCGTTAATATTGTTTTAGCTTCCGCTGGATCGAAAGTTTGTTCTTCTAAAGCTAGATTTCATCCATTGCCTCTTTTTGTCTCAATGAGACTTTCCGATTCTTTAGCGGAAGAGGCCTCTTATTTTTATGCAGAAATTAAAAGACTCAAAGAAATTACCCAAGCATTGGATCAACATAGAGTTTTTGTTTTATTGGATGAGATTTTGAGAGGTACAAATTCTGATGATAAGAGAAATGGTACAATAGCTGTTATTAAAAAAATG
Organism: Saprospira sp.; assembly: GCA_044372845.1. Classification (GTDB taxonomy): domain Bacteria; phylum Bacteroidota; class Bacteroidia; order Chitinophagales; family Saprospiraceae; genus Saprospira. Next base: position 6,078 of record JBILRD010000089.1, read on the forward strand.
ATTTCAAAAAAAGCTATTGGTATGATTGCTACCCATGATCTAGACGTTTGTAACATTAGTCAGGAATTTCCGAATTATTTAAGTAATAAATGCTTTGAAGTTGAAATTGTAGATGATAACCTTCAATTTAATTTTATTTTAAGAGAAGGCGTGTCAAAAAACAAAAGTGCCAGTTTTCTCATGAAAAAAATGGATATTATCTAGCGAATGAATTTTATTAAAATAACATTTTTGATCCTTATTTTACTTTTCAAGTGGAACTTTTCAGAGGCTCAACCCCTTTTGTCTGGTTGGTCTGATAAGTTAATTGGTAATTGGAGAGTGGTTAAAATAGATTCTATTCCCCTTGCTCAGAATATTGATATGTTTTTGGAATTTTCTCCTGAAAAAGTAGTCATGAACAATCAAAATAAAATTGTTGAAGGGAAGTGGAAGGCCATCGAAGAAAAACGGGAAATTCAAATTAAAACAAATGAGAGCTTTGAAACCTGGCAAATCAGGTATATAGATTCAAGCAACTTAGTTTTATACGATACGCTGGGTAAAGCAACTTTAGATTTAACAAGATTTTACAGTAAACTGAATACTAAGGTTGAATCATCTGTAGTGCTTTCGAAATCTGATTTAGTCGGGAATTGGATTCTTGTTTCAATTGATGATATTCCTGTTCCTAATGAAGCCACACTTAATTTAATAATGTCCTCAAGTTCAACCTTGAATATAAAAATTGCAAAAGAAAACAAGGTATTTAATTGGATCTTCAATAGATCTAAAAATGGAATTAGAGTGTATGCCGATTCTAGTATTCAGTTCAAAGAGTGGATTTTTACTGAAGTAGATAATGAACATCTGGTTTTTGTAGATCAAGGTCAAAAAATGAGGTTTATAAGATACTCATCACCTCTTTCAAAAAAAGATGAGAATATTTTGGCTTCCAAATGGAAAATCGTTGAAGTGGGCGGTAATACTTTAAATGAGGATAAATCAAGATATATGCTATTGGACCCTAAAGGCAAAATGTTTTTTTATACCGATGATAAAAAAGAAGGAGAGGGGAACTGGGGAATCAATAGTTCAAAAAATTCCTTATTCATTTTAAGTAAAGGAGAAACAGAGCTATGGAAAATTTATTATATAAATGAACAGGAACTGCTTCTTGAAATGGGAAATGTAAAAATGCTCTTGAGGAAAGCTTAAAATTGTCATGATTTTTAATTATTAGGAAGCTAGTACCAA
>JBILRD010000291.1:0-3589 GCA_044372845.1 Saprospira sp.
GGGGTAGGCAACGATTTAGATACAAGCCCCATTTTTATATTATTTACGTACAGTATTCCCAAAACACATTCCTCAATTTTTTATTCTAATCTATTTTTCTTTTAATTCATATGCTTAATTTTTGATATCATATTGTTATAATCCATGGTATCAAGTACCTGAATAATAATGGATTTGGCAGAACAAATCGAATTTGCTTTCGCATATACTCCAAGGTATTATTCAGGATTTTGTCTCTTTGTTTTAGTTGTATTTGTAGTGTTTCAATAAGTTAACATTCTGAGAAAATTATATTTTAGTGTATCGATTTTTCTCTATCCTCTCAAAACATGATTTGTTAAGGAGCATATTTATTTATACAACATTGGAATTCCGCTTAAATTTTTTCCCATCTTCTTTGTAACAAATACGCCCTCTTTTTTACTAATTTCATATCGCTGATTATCAATAATAAAATTTAGTGCATCCTTCCGAACAAGAGTTTTTAGAACTGATCAACAAGAACAGGGCTATTATCTATAAAATCGCCAGAATTTATGCTGACGATCAGGAGGATATCTCTGACCTGAAACAGGAAATGGTGTTGCAGTTATGGAAATCTTTTCCAAATTTCAGAGCAGAAAGCAGTTTTACGACCTGGATGTATAGAGTATGTCTGAATACCGCGCTTATTTTTTTTAAGAAAAAGAAAAAGCAGGATGCCATCTTCAGCACAAAAGAATTCCTGTTGACGGATCAGGCTGATCATAGTGAGGATAACAGTAAAATCGAATTACTATATAATTCCATCAAAAAACTAAGCGAGTTGGAAAAAGCCATCATCATCCTTTTTCTGGAAGATAAAACACATAAGGAAATTGGAGATTTATTAGGTATCAGTGAAGGAAATGCCAGAATTAAACTATTCAGAGCTAAGGAAAAATTAAAGGAAATCGTAAATAATCAAGCACATGAATTTTGAAGAATTTAAAAATCAATGGAATAAAGACGAAACAGATTTTCCAGAAATATTGCCGGAAAATCTATTACAAAAATCCAATTCAGTCATCGAGAGAGTCAGGAAAAACATTCGGCTGGAATTTTATTTACAGGTTCTTAGTATGATTATTATTGGGTTTATGATGTTTAGAGATTTTGGAGATGGCATAAACTTAATATACCCGTTAACGCTTTACATTTTAGCCTTTGTCTTCAGTATTTATTATTATGTAAGGTTTTTTATGTTTTACCGAAAATCCTTTCAGATTTCCACCAATACCAAAGATGGAATTTTCTGGTTTTACAATGAACTACGTTTAAATATAGAATTATATCGCTCTCATATTTTTACCTTGTTGTCTTTAGGTCTGGCTGTTGGTTTTATTGCAGGAATGGCAACAAAGGGAGAAATAAATTCCCTGCCGATAATGATTTTTGTGGATGGATCTTATGTAATAGACTTTTTAATACTGGGTTTTTGCTTTTTGTTACTGATAGCTTTTTGTGAATTATGGATATGGTTTTTTTATTCAAAATATCTAAAAAGAATAAAGGATATTTATGATGAAATAAAACTTTTGGATTAGAATATAAAGTAGTTTAATATTGGAATAAATTATCTTTAATTATTAAAAATGAAAATATGTTTGTAATAGCTTTTATTGGATTTTTCCTGATATTTCAATTAGTCAGAGGATAAACAGAACAGGTATTTTTGATACCATCAGCAGAACTATCTGTACATTATGGTCGCATTAAGCAAAAAATGAAGGATTATTTTAATTTACAATTTGTCATGATGAACCGGAAGATAAGGGAAGCGGGAATAAATCCGTTATTGGCCTATCTTTTGCTTTTTCTGTTTTTTATTGTATTGTCTGAATACATTTTTCAAAAGACGGAATATGCACGTTACCTTATGATGTTTACTTCTTTAAGTTTTGCATATAAGTTATCTGAGAAAAAAAGATCTGACTTTTTACTATCTACTTTTGGGGATGTATCAAAAAGGTACATAAGGATTATTGAAAACACGATGTTATCCATTCCTTTTATTGCTATCCTGTTGTATAAGAGTTTTTATACTGAAGCTGCTGTTTTATACTTGTTTTCGAGTATTCTTGCCTTATTTGCCTTCAAGTCCAATTTTAATTACTCCTTTCCAACACCATTTTCAAAAAGACCATTTGAGTTTTCAGTAGGTTTTAGGAAGACATTTCTCATCTTTCCAATAGCATATACTTTTAGCATTATTGCAATCAGTGTCGGTAACCTCAACCTTGGTATATTTTCGATGATGCTGATTTTTCTGACGGCATTGAGTTATTATACAGAAGCTGAACAAGATTTTTATGTTTGGATTCACTCAGATTCAGTAAGGGTATTCATAAAAAATAAACTCTTAAATGCCACTAGAAATATTTTACTTTTGGTAGCTCCGATTTTAGTCAGCCTGTTATTTTTTTATCCTTCAGAGTATAAACTGATATTGATTTTTCTTTCCATTGGGATCTTGTTTCTGTTGACAGTCATTCTTGCAAAGTACTCAGCCTACCCTGGTGAATTGAACTTTCCAGAGGGAATAATATTAACCAGCGGTCTTTTTTTTCCTCCTATGTTGTTGGCCATCATACCATTTTTCTATAAAAAGTCCGTCAACAAACTAAAGGCAATTTTGAATGATAAAAATTAGTGGACTTAGTAAAAGTTACGGCAGCCAGGAAGTCTTGAAAGACATTAACATGGAGTTTACCCATGGAAATGTCTATGGCATTGTTGGCGAGAATGGTGCCGGAAAAACGACTTTATTCAGATGTATTGCCGGTTTAGAAAACTATCTCGGAGAAATTAAATCAGAAAAGAGCCCATTAAAAAACCATCTGGGTTTGCTTTTGACAGACCCTTTCTTTTTCACAAAGATAACAGGGAGGGAATACATAAGGTTACTTTGCAATGCAAGAGCCAAATCGAATATAGAAATAGCCGATAAAAATATTTTTGATTTACCACTCGATCAATATGCTTCAACCTACTCAACAGGGATGAAAAAGAAATTGGCAATAACGGCTATTTTACTTCAAGAGAATGAATATTTTATACTTGATGAACCTTTTAATGGTGTGGATATACAGAGTAATATCCTTTTGACGGAAATTATTCTGAAACTTAAAGAATTAAATAAAATTGTCCTTTTGTCTTCCCATATTTTTTCAACACTGAGTGATACCTGTGATGAGATCCATCTTTTGAGAAAGGGCGAACAGATAAGATCTGTTCAAAAATCAGCATTTAAGGAACTCGAAGAGGAGATGAAAGCAATTACCATTGGCAATAGAATTGAAAAACTCAATCTGAAATAAATAATAAAATCATGTTTATTGATTTATGGATAGTTTAAGGCTTAATCAATTGGCTAACAGTATGATTTTTTTAAATATCCTTTCAAAAGCAGAAACTGCTGTTCAAAAAATAAAATTCTTCTTAAATTAGCGCCTACGATTAAGTTATAGGAGGCTTTCTGCGTCCAATAGTAATATTAACCAGCTAAAATACAATGAAACAGTTTTTATACGCATTTCTGGTCACCATTCTACTTTTTGCTTCCTGTAAA
>JBILRD010000255.1:0-4016 GCA_044372845.1 Saprospira sp.
CAAAAAGCCTGATCTGAAATTTCTTCCTACAGAATTTCCGTCACTTGGTGGTGTATATGAGGGAAATGATCTGGCAATCTTTATCGAATCGACTCACAAAAACAAGTCCCTGGTGATAGAAATGAATCTAGCACCTGTTGATAACTTTAGTTTTACCCTCAGGGAGCAAACCTCACTCGATAATATTGGAATAATGGCTGGTGAAAAAGATATTGAAACCAAAGACAAGCCCTTTGACCGTAAATTTTTTCTTAGTGCCAGTAATCCTGAGAAAATAATAAAAATTCTCCATGAAGAGCTCCGAAAATTTGCCCTGGAAAACTATTCAATTTTTGAAAATGGTATAATAGTTTATGAACATGGCAAACTGCAATACCGTCATTACAGTCCGCTTTTTGTATTGAATAACAGAGAAAAAACGATGAAAATTATAGAATTTTTGAGTTTGCTGGACAAACCCATCTCCTAAACATCCAACTAATCAAGCTTCTTATCCAGTTTGTACATCAATAAAACATGAGGAAAACTCAAGGCGGCCAAAAAAATAAAACATTGACCCCAGTTGAGTTCTGTAAAAAATATCATCAGGATCAATAAAGCAATTGCACCCAAAGTAAAGGGCAAGGCTTTTATCCATAATTGAAAATCTGAGTCAGGGAGAACCCTTTTCAACATAGTCCAGCCATGTACACTGTGCTGACCAATAAAAAAGATTGCAAATGCGGCTATGATTGGTAAGTATTGCAAGAGTATTAAAGCTGTAATGCTATAAAAAATGACTCTCTGTCTCTTCCAAAACAAAAAACCGATTCCGCCTGCGAACATCCAAATCATTGAAAATAAATCAATAAAAGAATAATCAATACTAAGAGGAATATTCATTTCACAAATGACGATTATGACCTCTTTACTATGACTCAACAGCAAAGCACCCAGGAAATAAAGACCCCATAAAGCGGTGGCTCCTTTATTTTTGAAGCCCCAGTAAGAAAAATCCGCCTCTCCAAAATGCCAGGCAGAATAAGCTAAAAACAAAATCAGACCTATAGCAGGGCTTAGCCAGAAGAGAGCCAAAACCATAGATCCTAAACCGATATATTTTATGATATAGGCAATCAAACCTTTCAAGGTTGGAGCCTTAAGTACATGCAAATGATCGAGGGCTCCATGAGGAATACCCACTACGAGCATGCCTGTTCCCAACATTGACAGCAATATCATTTCCCCATTCAATTGGTAAAGAATAATTGCTAAAAGAGTCATCCATAAAACGATTGGTATTTGCCTCCATTCTTTGATGTAGCGCGAGAAAAAATCTTTGATGGCAGCACCTGCAAAAAGTCCAACAGGTAAACTATTCAGAATGGAAAACTCCTCTTTGGGTGTCGATTGCTCATCTAGAAAATTAAATACTGTTTCTGCGTTATTTCTGGAAAACAAGCGGGTAAAAATTTCTTTTCCTTTGGATGGATGATCTCTTAAGATTTGCAATAACAATCGGTCATAGTAGGCGTAGCGACCATTTATCCTCTGCACTGATTTTCTCTGATCCAACAGATAATTGCCTATGCGTTCGGCATGATGAAGGCTTCTTACGAAGGAGTAACCCGTACTGGGCTTCAGACAGGCACCACGTTCTCCTGTATCAATCCAATTACTTAGTTTTGATTGATTTGTCATCGGACAATTGAACATTCGAATAATTCCTTGCTCCTTGTCTTCTATTGTAAATGCTATTCCCTTGTTTTTTAGATAGCTATGAAGGGTTTGCTCGGCCTCTTCTTTGCTGATCACTTTTTCGCCAAAACGTGTAATTTCGAACAGAGCTCGTTGAGGATCAAAGGGAAGCACATACATGAACTGAGTTGCTCCAGACTGTTCCACCTTAAAATCCATCATGGTAAAACAATCGACATCAAACGTATTCTCTTCTGTTTGAATTACCCAGCCATAGAAACTCTGATACAATTGTACATCGGATTTTGTAGGGGAGGCATAGGTTGGAGGACGATTGTCAAAAACATAATGGGAAAGAATTTTTTCGTCCGCAAGACTAAGCTCAAGGTAATTGTCAAGTTGAGAAGGCGACCCAAAATAGGCTTCGTCAATAATTTTTACCTCATATTTCTGGAGCAATTTTCTTGTTTTTTCATAAAGTGCTATTCCTTGAATATGGTAATATTTTGAATCCTTTAATTCTTGAGGGGAATTGTTGGCAACGATTACCTTAGTCCATTCGTCTCGAACCATATCACGCAAGCCTCTTTCCTCCAGTGTTTCAGGTTTCATCCAAAAACAAAAGGTTCTATCATTGCTTACTTTGGCATCAGGTTCTAGGACAAGGATTTTTTTATCTTTTAACAAACCTTTCCTTTCCAACTCCAAAAGAAGCAGACTATTTCCGCATCCCATACCGAGGAAGGTAAAATCATAGACAGGAGTGACGGAGTTATTCATAGCAGCTTGGTTGGTATCGTATAAGATTAAGAACCAAGAATCATATTGTTTTGTTTAAATAATACAATTTCAAGCAGTTTCGGGATTTAATGAAGCATGGTATTTAATTATTTTGAAAATACCTTTTTAGCGTTAGATTGTTTCATTTTTCGATTTAATTCCTTGTTCTTTTGTCCGAATTTATTTAACCGCTAATTAGTCCTTTGTTGTTTTTGTTCGGTTCTATAAAGTCCCACTTATTTCCATACAAATCCTCAAAGATAGCAACAGTTCCATATTCAAATACCGTTGGAGGACTCACAAAACTTATCTTTTTATCTATCATTTTGTTATAATCTCTCCAAAAATCATCCGTAAAGAGAAAGAATCCAACTCGTCCCCCTGTTTGATTTCCAATACTTTCTGCTTGGTGTTCATTAGATGCTTTGGCTAGTAAGAGGCTACATTCTTTTGCTCCTTTAGGTGCTAGCATCACCCATCTCTTTTCGTCAGTTAGCTTAGTATCTTCTAATAACTCAAAGTCAAGCTTTTGGGTGTAGAAGTCAATGGCATCGTCATAATCGTCAACCACTAAGGCAATATGTGCTATTCTTTGATACATTTTATTTAGTTTTATTTTTATCAATTGTTTTTTTGCGGATGCCGGGAGATCTAAAATTGTACTTATTGTCAGTAAAAAATTTGTACTGTGATAGTTTGAAATGGTCAACTAACAGCTAACAGTTTGGTTTTGGACAGGGTTCAATTTAGTACTAAAGTTAAAAAGCTGAATTATTTATATCTGTCTGACTTTCTTGTCATTTCAGTTGTTTTATTTTTTTCCATTTTCTAATTCTGTCCTTTGCATTTTTGAATGGCGAAGAAGTATTGAGCTGTATCATTTTTCCCAAGGTCCATTTGTCGTACCAAGCCATTTCATAAAGTTCTACGTTCGATTTGCTTTCAATTATTTTCAATATTTCTTTTGTCGTCTTGTCAAGTTTTTTGATGAGCATTTTGAAGTCCTCTTTTTCATAGTCTTTGTAAAATTTTTGAGCAAGAAGTCCGAGTTCATTCCATTTAAAACCTGTTTCCGGGAAGTCAACTTCAAGTCCTTTTTCTTTTCGGTCCTGCCATTTCAAAACTAACTGACCCCAACCTACTAGATAAGCAAGAAGGTCCTTGATACTCATCAAGGTGTTTTTAGCATGTCCTTCAAGTTCTTTTAATTCGGTTAGGTCAATTGGAATATTGGTAAGTTCTGTAGACAACTTTTTATAGTTGTCAGCAATTGCTTTCAGTAATTCGTCTTTGTCCTTCGGTATTGCCATTTTTGATAATAATATGTCCTATATAGTCTAGTCAAATTTGTAAATAGGCTTAAGTTTTGAAGGAGATGCAGTTTATCTGAAAATAAAGATGAATAACAGCATTCAGCCGCACTATTAACAATAAAATTTTAGTGGTTTGTTGTTCTCTTTCGCATTCTTTTAGGCCCGTACCAGAGCCAAAATCCTGTTATTGTAAATGTCAGTAGAGCAAGACCCATAATACTTGTATACACTAATTTAAATTGCTCA
>JBILRD010000090.1:0-7279 GCA_044372845.1 Saprospira sp.
AAAATATTCTAGATGCTAAGATAAGAAGGAATGGGATTTGTTTCTAAAGTTGGTAAAAATAAAAATAACCACAGAGAACGCAAAGATTTACACAGAGGACCACAAAGAAAAAACTCTGTGGAACTCAGCGTATTCCTCTGCGCACTCTGTGGTAAAAAATTAGATGTGCATTTTAAAATACAAAAAATAAACACAGAAAACACAAAGATTTACACAGAGAACCACAAAGGAAAATCTTTGCGAATCTCTGCGAGTTCCTCTGTGATCTCTGCGGTAAATAAATTAAGAATAAAGAAAAAACTCTGTGGAACTCTGCGTATTCCTCTGCGCACTCTGTGGTAAAAAAAATAATATACCCTCATAGAACACAATTCAGAAAGCCTTCGGAATCTGCACTCTGCGGTAAAAAAATGTTATAAATTAAATTCATTTTTCATAAAAGGTCTGAGCGCCGGACTCGCCATAACCAACTACCAGTTTTCCTTTGAAGAGTCTGAATCCGAAATTGGAACCTGTCTCTGCACTCATGCCATATAGATCAGCATACCTTCCATCATAAGAAGGAGAAATGTCTACATTGATAAAATAAAAACGCTCTCCGAATTTATTTTTTACTTTGATACCATAGGTATTATAGGAAGAGATATATCCATATTCAATTTCCAGCCCACTTTCACTGTTGACAAAAGTCTTTCCCTCCATATAGGAAATAACATCAGATTGTTCTTCAAAACTGGCTTGTCCGAAACTGATGCCGGATATAAAAAGGGTCATTATTAAAAATGTCATGAGGTACTGCATAGTGATAGATTTTAAGGGTTTTATAAAATTGTTATTGTCGTAAATTTAAGGAAATTATAGGATATAAAAAAGCTGACCTTGTGGGTCAGCTTGGGGGGGAGATTTAAGAATATTAGTTTAGAATTTTTAAAAAAAAATTTATTAAAAAGCCCGAATGGCACGTACATAGTATGTGCCAAATTTATCGCTGGAATCGAAATAACCAATGGAGAAGTTGAAGCCCCCTCCATTGAAACTATCGATCTCTGTACTACACCAATAATAGTCTGGTTGCAATTTTGTTGCACCTGAAATTTGTGATAATGAACGGGCTACTGTATAGTAATTATTCCAAAGCATATTTAATTCATGAATTGAAGGTAGATACCAATCGCTTTGCCCACTACTGGTAGAGTTTAAACATAATGATGCTGCGCTATTGGTATGGCCAGCCTGACCAACGATAGCATTACTATTGCTTAGTCCATCCCATTCGCTTTGAGCAGAAGGACCAATTAAAGTTGCGTTAATATTACTCCAAACCTGAGCTGTACTCAAATCTACCTTATCCACTATCAAACCATGTTCTACACCTTGTGCATCTTTCCATAAATGAAAGATGACCCCACCACCAAATTCTTCGCCTATATAGTGGGTAAAGTTACCTCCTGTTCCGCCTCCACTAACAGATCCAGCGCTCTTGGCATACAAGGCATAAGGCACTGACAACAACTGTGTAGTTCCCATGGTAAGAAAGTTAGTTCCTCCTGCAGCATCCATGCCCACTTTTAGGTAGTAGTTGTCATTACTCCAGTCTATAGTTACCATTGAGCCACTTTGTACGGCACCAGTACCAATAACCAAGTTAAATAGACCATAAGCATCAGTATTGACAAAATGGTTTTCGCTGTATTGCGAAGCTCCAGTTGGGGAAGTTTTTAGAATAGAAATTTGTACGCCAATAGTGGTTGTGGCGATAGGTTGGCCTGCCGCATTTCGCGCTACCGCTGAATAATTGAATGCGTTGGGTGGTGTTTGAGCTTTTACTGCCAGAGTGAAAAGTAAAAAGCATAAAATTGAAAGTAAGCTAATATTTTTCATGCTATAAATTTTTATTGTTTGACGATTTTATAAGTTCCTAAAATCTGATCATTGGATTTTTTCAAAGTCAGCAGATAAATACCTGCAGGAAAGTTGGCGGTATTAATACCAATATTTTGATTCATCATTCGGTATTGGGCACTGTACAGTTTTTTTCCGAATAGGTCGGTTAGTTCCAGGTTCATCTCCTCAATAGAGGCTTCCTTTATTTGAATTTGAACCAAATCTGTCGTAGGATTCGGAAAAACGGAAACTTGTAAGAGATTTGCATCCGGTTCTTGAACAGCCAAAACGGTTGTACTTATGGTAGAACTGTTGGTAAATCCGCCACCCAGGCTATTGCCATTAGCATCATATTGTTGCTGAACAACCAGTTCTCCCACCGTAAAGCTGAGGGAACCATTGCTTTGGGTCATTTTTACTCCGGCGCTGTTTACAGATTGTGGAGAGATGCTTTGGGCTAGGCTTAATTTAAAATTAAGTAGAATAATTCCAAAAACTACCAAAGTGTTTAATTTGTATTTTATCATTTTATTTTGAGAATTTAGAATTAGTATGATACTATAAAATGCCATTCCATACACTGGTAATGGAAATGGCATTTTATACGTTTATAACCATATTTATTTTCTTAGTATGGCAATAGCGGTGCTTTAAAAGACCCTGATATGGTATGCGAAGAAAAATTTATAAAATTTGACATATCATAAGATTTAATTGTTCCCGTAAAAGTGCCCTCTATCATTTGACCAACAGATGATGGGTATCTTGTTATATTAACTGTAATTAGACCACGATATGAACCATATATACTATTTATTCAACATAAAATAATCATTGTAGAGTTATTTACTGTCTATAAACTTTAAAACTTCCACTACTCGAATGTGTATTTATTCCTGGTGGATTAAGACAAAGATTTATGATTCCAACACCACCACTAAAACTACCTTCATAATAGTCACCTGGACCTGAGGCTAATTTTGTTAAGTTAATTTTAAAATTTGAACTAAGGGCACTATTTAAAGTCTCACAATCACCTGCCTTGGTTAAAGTTGCATCATTAAAACCTAATGTTGGATTATCAATATATATAATTATCCAATCATAAATATCTGAAGACCCACGTTCTTTATAAGGAATATAAATTGACAAAACGTTTGAACTACTTGAAACCTGAGCATTCCAGTTAATTGATGTTGGTGAAGAAAGTACTTCGCTAACCCCATAATTATGCCCATTTAGAGTAAAGGAATGAAATACGCTATATGTATTATTATTGTTATTAGTACAGCTAAAACAAATAAAAGCTATGGCAATCATTTTAGTCAAACTTAATATTATATTTTTCACGCCTTTTGATTTTTTGTTATTTGATAAAAGTTATTTTAAGAAGCATATTGAATCTAGGTTCTATCAAATTTCAGTAACAGTAATCTGTAAAGTCTGTAAGTTTCCAAAGAGTCCATTTGGTCTAACATTGAATTGTAATCGAATTTTACCATTACTATTTGTCACAAGGGTTCCGCTGGTAATATTAGCATCTCCTTGATAACAACTATTGCTACATGGTATTACTTCAAGATCACCATTAGAATTTTGACGAACATCAACAAAAATATCCGGATCAATTTCGACTCTGTTATCATGTATTCTAATCCTTAGGTTTGACCCATTTTGTGAAATTTCCATTTTACAGTTACCGGTTTGAAAACCACCTGTTATTAGAGCATCATAGTTACCTACATATTGCCTTGTTGTTGGAGCTATGTTGTTATTATCTTCACATGAAAACAAAGCCAAAAAACCTAGAAGTAAAATAATATTGAATGCGAATTTCATATTTATGATAATTAAACATCTGAAAAATATTAGCCCTACCAATAGTAAATTATTGGTAGGGCTTACTGATTACTTTAAAACTGATAACCAAATTTCAATTGAAAATCTAATGGTAGACCAGTTGTAAGATACCAACCGATTCCTTCTCCGATACCTGTATATAAAGATTCATCAACGCCATCCTGATATCTGTAAACAGGAGGAGTAAGGAATCTAAATCCAGCCATTGGCTCAATTGTAAAATGTTTCCAGAGTAAAAACTTATATCCACAATTGATACCTGCACCAAAAGTTGACCATCTTTTATTCTCTAAGGCATTATTGTAAAGGTCAAAATTTAGAGTTGATAGGTTTCCATAGATTAGTTTAAATTGTCCAAAAAATCCCTCTGCATTTCCATCTCTCTTTCCGTAAATTCTAATAAATGGTTCAATAACCGGCCCAGTCCAGTTTACAAAATAATAATTTAAATTTGCGCCAAAACTAGCTCGGTCTTTTAATGGTGCCTCATATTGTAGTCTTACTTTTGCATTAAGAAATCCTGCTGTTCCAGAAATATGCCCTTTAAATTTTTGGGCAAATGAAATGCTTGAAAAAATAAATAATAGTGTTAGAATAAAAATACTGTTTCTCATGTTTTCAAAATTTTAATTTAACCCTTACTCTTTTGGTTTTTCAGGATATCACCCCCCTTTATACCTATCGGGGCAGGCTGTTTTAAAGTGTTAGCAGCTACACTATTATTTTTTTGAACAACTATAACCTTGTGCTTCCAATGATTCAGCATACTCCTTTTCAGAAGTACCATCTGGTAAGTTATTGGTTGTAGTGGGTACACCTGCATCAGATACTGTATATTTGTCATCACATATATCAACATTAACTGATACGCCCAAAGTACTGGTGGAACATTCATAACAAGTATCCTTACATGATGTAAACATTATACCAGAAAGAATAATGGAAAAAAGAGCAATTTTTTTCATAGCGTTTTAATTTTAATTCACCCCTACTCTTAAGGCTTTTCAGGAATGCGCCCCCCTTTAATCCTATCGGGGCAGGCTGTTTTTAAAGTGTTGGCAGCTACACTATATTATTTTAATGTATTTCAATTTTCTCGACAATCTTTCCCAGTGATTCCAATGCTGTAGCAAAGTAAATCACTAGTGTTTCCTTGATTTTATATTCTGAAGCTTTCACCAGTTCCTCTGGGTCATAGTTATCCTTATCAGCAAAGTACTTCTCAAGCAGTTCAGCAGCTTTCTGACTGATTTTAATACTGACAACGGTTGATTTGGAAATAGTCTTTACTTCTACAATTTCGACTTCCTCCCCAAATCGTTTAATGATCAACTCCCTGTCCTTGGTCACCAATCTGGAAACCATAAATTTATCAACCGGATTTTCTGTCGTCAATGCTATCGCAAGAGAGGTGCAGTCCAGCATAAGACTTACCTGCTCCTGCAAAGCATTGGAGTTAAAGTGGGGGTTTTTGAAATAGTACAGCGATATCGTTTTGTTTTCAGTCATATTAGGCGTTAAAAAACAGAGGGCTCAATTCTATATTTATAGTCCACAAATCTAAGTTGTTTATGAATTGAGTTTATAGCCCTTTTTATTGATTTTATATTCGTTATAGTTGATTTTATAGTCATTTTAGTTTATATACTGTATAACATATATTTAATGTCTTATAATATTTTATTTTGTTCATTTTGATACCTATTTTTGTTTATCAGATTATTTTGAAATGCGCGTTCAATATAATGGATGGACAAAAGCTAAAAAAAATAAGGCAAATGATGGGTAGGACCCAATCGGAAATGGCCTTTAAACTCAATATTACCCCACAGGCTTATAGCAGGATGGAAAGGGGTAAAACTGGAATTGATATTGAGAGGCTTAAAAAAATTGCAGCGGGCTTGGATCTTACATTTGAAGATCTTTACAAATTCAATGAAAATAATTTTATTTTGAAAGTAAACCCAAAACAAGGTGATGAAAAGGGAAATGGATTAAAATTTCAACTGAATGACTACGAAAGTGAAAAATCTATCGAGATCCTCCTTAAAATGATAGATAGTCAACAAAAAGAGATTGAGTTTCTCAGAACTCAGATGGATAATCTGACAAAATTGTTGAATAAGTTGCAACATTAAAAATTCCAAATTACTCTCCTTTTCAAAATATTACCCATAATTCGGAAAGCCTTCGGAATGTGTACTCTGCGAATACCTCTGCGGTAAAAAATTATATAACCACAGAGAACACAAAGATTTACACAGAGAACCACAAAGAGAAAAGCTCTGCGAATCTCTGCGAGTTCCTCTGTGATCTCTGCGGTAAATAAATTAGATGTGCATTTTAAAATACAAAAAAATAACCTCAGAGAACACAATTCAGAAAGCCTTCGGAATGTGCACTCTGCGGTAAATAAATGTTATAAATTAAATTAATTTTTCATAAAACTATAAAAAGAAAATGGCCCCCAAAACTTAGGGACCATGTCTAATATTATCTCAAAATTATTTTAAATAAACAAACTACACCGCAAAGCTCTCACCGCAACCGCAGGTTCTCGAAGCATTAGGATTTTCGAAATAAAAACCCTTCCCATCAAATCCTCCGGAAAAGCTTAGAGTGGTTTCAAAGAGGTATAGGAAACTCTTCAGATCTGTAACAATTTTCAAACCTTTGTCCTCAAAAACCTGATCATTGGCCTGAGGTTCATTATCAAAATCCATCTTGTAACTCAAGCCGGAACAACCGCCGCTAATAACGGATACACGTACAAAGAAATCATCGGACAGGCTTTCTGTTTCTTTGATCTCATTGATTTTTTCCAAGGCTTCTTCTGATACAAAAATCATAGATTAAAAATTACTCGTTGACAGTAATACCATTTTTTTCCTGGTAATCCTTGATAGCTGCTTTGATAGCATCTTCAGCCAGAACTGAACAGTGGATTTTTACAGGTGGCAATTCCAATTCTTCTACGATATCCATATTATCGATACCAGAAGCCTGGTCCAAGGTTTTTCCTTTCAACCATTCTGTCGCTAAGGACGAAGATGCGATGGCAGAACCGCAACCGAAAGTCTTGAATTTGGCGTCTTTGATAACACCTGATGCATCTACCTCGATTTGTAAACGCATAACGTCACCACATTCAGGAGCACCGACTAAACCGGTACCAACGTTTTTATCTTCCTTGTTTAGCGTTCCAACATTTCTAGGATTGTTGAAATGGTCCAATAATTTATCTGAGTATGCCATAACTTAAAAATTTTTTATTCAATCAACTAATGTTCTGTCCAGTTAACAGATTTCAAATCAATTCCTTCCTGATACATTTCCCAAATCGGAGAAAGGGAACGCATGTGTTCCACTCCCTTGCTAATCTTTTCGATAGCGTAATCTACCTCTTCTTCGGTAGTATTACGTCCCAAACTCAATCTCAGCGAAGAATGCGCCAAATCATCTCCCAATCCCAAAGCTTTCAAAACATAGGATGGCTCCAGGGAAGCCGATGTACAGGCAGATCCGGAAGATAATG
>JBILRD010000150.1:0-5703 GCA_044372845.1 Saprospira sp.
AACCTGCAACCTTCGGCTCCGGAAACCGATACTCTATCCAATTGAGCTATGCAAGCAAAATGCCGTCATACGACGGCATTGTTACAAATATACAGCAATATTTTATAAAATTATCTTTCCATCTGTAGCTAAAATTATTCTTTCAGCTTGATATTTAACTCTTTTTGTGCGCCATTTCTATACACCGTCAGCGTTATCTGATCTCCCGGATTTCTGCTGCCGATTTGCTCCTGCAATTCAGGAACAGATTTAGTCGTGATGCCGTTTACCTTCATAATAACATCGCCAACTTTTGCTCCGGCAGATTGAGCCGCACCGCCATCGACCAATTCGGTGATCAATACACCTTGATTGACAGAAATATTTTCACGTTTGGCAACATCACTGTTCATTTCTTGAATAATAACACCTAGATAACCACGCTTAACCTCTCCAAATTCCATCAAATCGCTGACCACCTTTTTAACCAGATTGATAGGAACCGCGAAAGAATATCCGGCATAGGTTCCAGTTGGTGTAGCAATTGCCGTATTGATACCAATCAGTCTGCCTTCAGCATCAACAAGGGCACCACCGCTATTGCCGGGATTAACCGCAGCATCCGTTTGGATAAAAGATTCTATACTTCTTTGCTGGCCGCCAAGGATGTTGATATTTCGACCTTTAGCGCTGATGATACCTGCTGTGACTGTGAAATTCAATTCAAAAGGATTTCCAACAGCCAAAACCCATTCACCAATTTTCACATCATCAGAATTGGCTAGTTCAATGGTAGGTAAATCATCGGCACTGATTTTCAAAACGGCCAGGTCGGTAGACGGATCTGCGCCAATCACCTTAGCCTTGAATTTTCTCTTGTCAAAAAGTGTCACTTCAACCTCAGTAGCACCTTTGATGACGTGATTGTTTGTGACGATATAACCTTTATTGCTGATAATCACACCAGAACCAGTGGATTGATTGGCATCTGGAGCTCCAAAAAGCTCCATGTATCTCTTTTCCCAGTCGGTTCTTGCCTTATATTGGGTGATGGAGGTGACATTTACAACGGCAGGCATTACCTCTTCTGCTGCAGCCGAAAAATCGACAGGAGCTTTCAGGTTTCCGTCTCCATTTGTAAATCTTACATTGTTTCTGCTTTCATTTTTTCCGAGAACGATGGTCTCAACATTTTTTCCGGTGAATTGACCTATAATGTAATTACCGAAAAGCACCAGTAAACCGCCAACCAAGCCGGCAAATAGATTTGAATAATTTTTCATATCAGGACAATTTTATTTTAGTTATAAATACAAAACAATAAACGTAACTCCCTTTTTATAGGTTTTATTGTATTGAAACCTTAACTAATTTTTAAAAATTGTTAAAATGAATCTTTTATTTTTTACGATGTTTTTCCACCTCATTGGCTAAAAAAACAAATTCGGCTACGCTGAGCTGTTCAGGTCTTTTTTCATAAAATGGATCTGTATCAATTACTTCTTTTGGAAGAAATGGCTTCATGGTATTTCGCAACATTTTTCTTCGGGTATTGAAACTTACCTTGATAACCATTTTAAAGATAGTTTCGTCACAGCCCAGATTTTTATAATCTTTTTTTCTGTAGAGGGAAATTACGCCCGATTGAACCTTTGGTGGTGGATTGAAGCTACCTGGTTTTACACTGAATAGATATTTGACATCAAAAAAAGCTTGAATCAAAACACTTAAAATGCCATAATCCTTGTTGCCGGGACCCGCTGCAATACGCTCTGCAACTTCTTTTTGAAACATTCCTACCAATTCAGGTACAGTATCTTTATTTTCTAATGCTTTGAATAAAATTTGAGATGAAATATTGTAGGGAAAATTTCCTATGATAGCAAAGGATTGTCCTTGCAATAAACCCTGTAAATCTACTTTTAAAAAATCTTCTGAAACAATGTGCCCTTTGAGTTTTGGATAATTTTTATCGAGAAAGTCTACCATGTCTTCATCAGCCTCAATGGCCGTCAATTGATGATCGGGAATTTCCAAAAGGTATTTAGTTAACATTCCCATACCTGGGCCAACCTCTACAATATGTTGATATTCATCCAAATGTTCAAGGCTGGAAGCAATTCTTTTTGATATGGATTCTTCCTTTAAAAAATGTTGACCGTATGATTTTTTAGCTCTCAAGGGGTTTATAGTTAGCAGTGTTTGTAAAGATTAGATTTTATAAATGAAGCTAAAAATAACTAATAATTCTATATTGTGAGGGTTAATTAAAATCCTTTATAAAAATACATTAGTCATGTTGAATACAAATCTAATTTCAGTTTCCAATTACGATAAACTAGATAACCTGGTTATTCTTAGCTCAAAAGATAATTTTTCCTGGGGTCATAATTTTTTGAATGAAGAGGAAACTCAATTGCTCCATAAAATGTCGGAATCCAATAGTCCTTTTGCATTTTTTTACAGAGCATCGAGATGGATTATTGTTGAGTTTTTATCAGATAAAAAGGAAGCCTTTCAAAGAAAGGAAATGATGAGGATCAATGCCGGAAACAGAATTTCATTTCTAAGAAATAATAAAATTGAAACGTTGACACTTTTGAATTTTGCGGAGGAAAACCTGGCCTTTCATTATGCAGAGGGGCTTGTATTAGGGAATTATAAATTTACTAAATATTTTAAAGATCCTGAAAAGCAAATTTCGCCATTCAAAAATTTAAAAATTGAAAGTAATGCAATAGGAGGAAGGCAGTTAGAAGAACTCAAAGTATTGGTGGAATCTATCTTTTTGTTGAGAAACCTTGTCAATGAGCCTCAGGTGAACATGGACGCGGTCCTCCTTTCTGAGGAAATTATAAAACTCGGTGAGGAGGGAGGTTTTAGCACGGAAATTTTCGACAAAAATAAAATCGAAGAAATGGGTATGGGCGGATTATTGGCAGTAAACAAGGGCAGTAAAATTCCCCCGACATTCAGTATTATGGAATGGAAGCCAGATCATTCGAAAAATTCAAAACCAATAGTTTTAGTTGGTAAAGGAGTAGTTTTTGACACTGGAGGGTTGAGTTTGAAACCAACACCAAATTCAATGGATTTCATGAAATGCGATATGGCTGGAGCTGCTGTAGTTATTGCGACAATGTACATGGTATCTAAATTGAACCTACCTTTGCATGTAATCGGATTGGTTCCGGCGACAGATAACCGACCAGGTGAAAATGCCTATGTGCCGGGGGATATTATCAGGATGATGGACGGATCTTTTGTTGAGGTGTTGAATACAGACGCCGAAGGTAGATTGATATTGGCCGATGCGCTTCATTATGCAAAAAAATATGAACCAGAGTTGGTGTTGGATTTTGCGACTCTGACAGGTTCAGCTGCTGCAGCAATTGGAACTCAGGCTTCTGTGGTGTTGGGAAATGCTACAACTGATATCATGAATAAAATTAAATCAGCCGGATTGGAAAGCTATGAACGTACGGTTGAATTTCCACTTTGGGAGGAATATCTCGACGAAATAAAATCAGATATCGCAGATTTGAAAAATTTGGGCGGCCCATATGCCGGAGCAATAACAGCGGCTAAGTTTCTGGAGTATTTTACAAATTATCAATGGGTTCATTTTGATATTGCAGGTGTAGCCTTCTTCCAAAAAGATACCAATTACAGACCTAAGGGCGCTACAGGATATGGATTAAGATTGATGTATGAATTTTTGAATAAGTATCTAAATAATGCCGAGTAATAGCAGATATCATCTTGTCTGATAGTAGAATTAAATTCTATTAACTTAAAAATTATCTGAAAAATCATAACTAAACTTACTATATTTGAGAATTAGTTTTCCGATATTATGTCTAATTGTAAAATTAAAAGTCTAAATATTTGATAATTAAAATATTGTAATTGATTTGAAGGGTATAATTTTAAAATTCGATGAGTAAAATAAAAATTGGAATTACGGTAGGAGATATCAATGGGGTTGGTTTAGAGGTAATTATCAAAACTTTAGAAGATAAAAGAATTCTAGAACTTTGTACACCAATAATTTATGGCTCTTCGAAAGTAATTTCTTACCATAAAAATATCGTTAATCAGGATGATTTCGAATTGCATAGTATTCGAGAAGCGAATCAATGCAAAGAAGCTGCTATCAATGTGATAAATTGTTGGCAAGAAAATGTAAAAATTACACTTGGTAAGGCCACTGAAGAAGGGGGTAAATATGCTTATATCTCTTTAGATCGTGCCGTTGATGATTTGAATAAAAAACAAATAGACGCTTTGGTAACTGCACCAATCAATAAGCATGCTATGCAATTGGCAAATTTTCCTTATGCTGGCCATACTGAATTTTTGGCAGCAAAAGCAGGTGTACAGGAAAGTTTGATGATGTTGGTAAATGCTGATTTAAGAGTTGGTCTGGTGACAAATCATATACCAATCTCCGAAATTTCAAAAAAATTAAACAAAGAGCTTATCCTTAGAAAAATTGGTATGATGAACCAATCGCTCAAAATGGATTTTGGAATTGAAAAACCTAAAATTGCCGTTTTGGGTTTAAATCCTCATGCTGGAGATAATGGCAGTATTGGTGAAGAAGAAATTAAGGTGATCATTCCTGCAATAAATGAAGCCAAGCAAAAGGGAATTTTTGCATTGGGACCATATCCGGCTGACGGATTCTTCGGTGCAGGAAATTACAAATATTTTGATGCAGTCTTAGCCATGTATCATGATCAAGGTCTAGTAGCTTTCAAATCTTTGACATTTGAATCCGGAGTTAATTTTACTGCTGGAATTCCTTTCATAAGAACATCCCCTGATCATGGGACAGCATACAATATAACTGGTCAAAACAAGGCTTCTACTGATTCTTTCAGAGAGGCAATTTTTACAGCTATTGATATTGTAAACAACAGAAGAGATTTTAAAGAAATGACTTCCAATCCTTTAAATCCAGTAAACATTGAAGAATTTTTAGGTTCCGAGGAAGATTCTGCGTCAATTTTGCCAGAAGATTCTTTTGATAATTTCATTCCTATTACTGCCTCTAAATATTCAAAAGCTCTTCTCCGTGAAAAAGAAGATAAAGAAATAGAATCGTTAAATGACAAAAAAATAATAGAAGAAGAAGAGGAAGAATTTGACGATGATGTTTATGAAGAAGAAGAATATGTAAAAAAAGAGGATTTATCTGCAGACGGAGATGGTGAAAGTTTATAAATGCTTTTTTTAAAATAAGATTCACAAAATTTAAAAAAATTACGTTTGAAGTTTATTAGTCCGCCTAGACTTTTTTATTTTTATTAAAATCAAAACCTAACTCTCTAATAATCATGAAGAATTTGTTGCTACTGTTTTGCCTTTTTTTGACATCCAATTTAGCTTTTTCCCAAACAAAAACGGAATTAGATAATTCTAAAAATACTAACCCAACGGTATTGTCAAGGGCTTCAAAAACTCTTGAAAATAGCAATAATATTGCAACTGTATCAAATACCAATATTGAACAGGGAAGAATCCTGGAAAAATATCTTGGAATCAATTCTTTTGATCATCCTGAAATGAAGTCCAGAAAACAAAAATTATATGACCAAGATCCTGAGTCCTACACTAAGATGCTCTTAGAATTAGGTGCAGTAGAAAATAACAATAAACAGATAATCAAAAGAGCTGAATACGAATCTTTTCCAATAGATAAGAAAAGGTTTATCGATA
>JBILRD010000393.1:0-2815 GCA_044372845.1 Saprospira sp.
GAACTAATATTTTGATGGATTTACACAACGAATATTTGTTGGAGGAAATTCATAAACACCTTGACAATCTTAGTTCAACTGTATTGGAACCGATAAAATATTGGGATGAATCCGTTAGTGAAAGAATTGTTGAAGTAATTTATAGAAACTGTGTCCGATAAGATAAAATTCGCTATCGTAGGATTAGGACATATCGGAAAAAGGTATGCCGATTTAATTCAGAGAAATCCAGAGGCTGAATTGATAGCAATTTGTGATGTACAGCATCGAGAAAAATTGGGCTTGAAAGATATGGAAGCTATTCCTTTTTTCAGTGATATTGATGCTTTATTTAATGCAGATTTAGATTTTGATATTCTTTGTATTTGCACTCCGAATGGGCTTCATACAGTACATGCCATTAAGGCTTTAGACAAAGAAAGGCACGTAGTGATTGAAAAACCAATGGGTTTGAGTAAAATAGAATGTGAATCTGTTATATCTAAATCAAAAGAGGTTTTAAAAAATGTTTTCTGCGTCATGCAGAACCGCTACTCTCCTCCTGCTGTCTGGATTAAACAAGTTCTGGATGATCAGCTTTTAGGTGATATTTTTTTAGTGCAAATCAATTGCTATTGGAATAGGGATGAAAGGTATTATGCTCCCAATGGAGTTCAACACTCCTGGAAAGGAAATAAAGAACTGGATGGCGGGACCCTGTTCACTCAATTTTCGCACTTTATCGATATGATGTACTGGCTCTTTGGTGACATTACCAATATTGTTGCCCGATCAACAAACTTTTCTCATCAGCATACGATAGATTTTGAAGATAGTGGATTGATTACATTTGATATCATCAATGGTGGAATGGGTAATTTTAATTATTCCACTTCCGTTTTTGACCAAAATCTAGAAAGCAGCATCACCATTATTGGAAGTAAGGGCACTGTAAAAATTGGCGGTCAATACATGAATGAGGTCGAATACTGTCATATCCAAAATTATAAAATGCCAGTACTTTCACCCTCTAATCCTGCCAATGATTATGGCCATTACAAAGGCTCAGCGGCCAACCATGTTTATGTAATTGAAAATGTAATTGATGTTTTGAAAGGTCGAAAATCCATTAAAACCAGTGCGGAAGAAGGAATGAAAGTGGTGGAGATGATTGAAAATATTTATTCAGCAATGAAAAAGTCTAAATAAACTAATCATCATGTCAGATTGCGGAAAATTTGTTATCTCTCTGGATTTTGAGCTAATGTGGGGAGTTAGAGACAAAAGAACCATCGAAAGTTATGGCGATCATATTCTTGCAGTTCATCAGGTTATTCCAAGATTATTGAATTTATTTTCCGAATACAGTATCAATGCTACTTTTTCTACCGTTGGACTGTTGTTTTTTGAATCCAAAGACGAACTTCTAAATAATTTACCAACTCGTTTTCCTGACTATCAAAATAAAAATCTTTCCCCTTACAACGGTTATTTTGATTCCATTGGTTTAAACTCAAAGTCAGACAAATATCATTTTGCTCCAAAGCTTATAGAATTGATAATAAATCAATCCAATCATGAAATCGGAACACATACCTTCTCGCATTATTATTGCTTGGAAAAGGGACAAAATGTCAGCGATTTTAAAGCCGATATTGAAGCAGCTTTGGAAATTGCAAAAAAATATAAACTGACCTTAACATCACTAATTTTTCCCCGAAATCAATTCAATTCAGACTATCTAAAAGTTTGCAAAGACATGGGGATCATCTGCTTCAGGGGTAATGAAGAATCGTGGTTGTATGCTGCCAAAAACAGAGAGGATGAAAATTTAATCCGCAGAGCACTCAGACTGATAGATACATATATCAATATTAGCGGGCATCACACTTATACCGACCAATTTTTATCCGAAGATATTTTAGTTAATATTCCATCGAGTAGATTTTTAAGACCCTATTCAAAAAAATTAAGCTTTCTGGACGCTTTGAGATTGAACAGGATCAAAAATTCAATGACTTTTGCTGCTAAAAACAAACAAACATTTCATTTGTGGTGGCACCCGCATAATTTTGGGAAAAATCAGGATGAAAATTTTATATTTTTAAGAAAGATTCTTGATCACTACAAAAAATTGAACAGTGAATTCAATTTCAAGTCAGTCACTATGTCCAACCTAGCCAATGAAATCATCCATGGAAAATAAAAAAATTTTATTGCTGGCTACAGATTGTGATGCTACTAATATTATTTACAATTATTTAAAAAATGATTTCAATATTACAGAAGTTATCATTGAAGAAAAAGAAAGCAAGAAAGTCTTTCTGAAAAGAAGAATCAAAAAATTAGGCTACTGGACAGTTATTGGGCAAATATTTTTTCAACTGATCATCGCCAAACTACTTATAATATTTTCCAAAAAAAGGATTTCAGAAATCTTAAACCAATTCGATTTATCAACTGAGCGAATTCCTGAAAAAAAAATTACAAATGTTACATCAATCAATGATTCTTCAACAGTCGAACTGATTCAAAAAATCAATCCAGATTTAATCATAGTCAGTGGAACCAGAATTATTTCCAAAAAAATATTATCCGCTGTCAATTGCAAAATAATCAATATTCATGCAGGAATTACACCTAAGTATCGAGGAGTTCATGGCATGTACTGGGCATTGGCAGGTAATGACAAAGAAAATGCAGGTGTTACCGTTCACTATGTCGATAAAGGTATAGACACCGGAGAAATCCTCGCCAATAAAATCATTGAAGCAGAAAAACATGATAATTTTTCTACTTATCCTTATCTTCAAATAGCAGAAGGTGTTATCTTATT
>JBILRD010000299.1:0-3517 GCA_044372845.1 Saprospira sp.
TTATTAAAAAATGTAATTTACGCTGAATTTGAAAATAATGTTACTACATTTATTGTCGAAGGAGAAAGCAATTTATGGTACCATCCAACATTTTGCCAATACCTTTACAACAGATTATTGAAGAATATCAAATAATTTGATCTGATTTAAAATTAAACATGAAAAAAATTCTTTTTGTATCTATTGCTTTTCCTCCGAAATGGGACTCTGAAGGATTACAGGTTGCAAAATATTTCAAATATTTATCCAGAAAAAAAGAGTTGGAATTAAGTGTTGTCACTTCCAAAATTCCAACATTAAATATGCCAACTGATAAAACTTTGGAAGCCTATGCCAAAGGATACAAACAGCTGATTGAAGTTCCAATTTTTGAAAACAAATACACCAATTTTCTAATCAGAAAGGTATTTCCATGGTTTTTGCAAAAGCCTGATTCAAAATTTTCTTTTGCATGGGGTTGGAAAAAAGTAACACAAAAATTAGAGTCAAAACCAGACCTGATTTATTCAAGATCTTTTCCACTTAGTTCAGCCTTGATGGCCTATCAGCTTAAAAAATATTACAAGGTTCCCTGGATTTTTCATGTTTCCGATCCATGGGTTGACAATCATATCGATCCAAGACACCCTAAAGCATTGCCCTGGAATATTGAAATGGAGAAAAATTTCTTTGAGGATGCTGACAAAATCATTGTCACTTCTCTAAAAACTCAGGAATTCTATCAAAAAAAATATCCTGCACACAAAGACAAAATTGACATAAATTATAATGTTTATGATCGAGAAACAACAAGTGAAAATCCACATTCATTCAAAGATAAACTAAGATTTGTTTGTACTGGTGTGCTTACATTGAACCGCAGTCCTGAAAACCTATTCAAGGCTATTGAATTGATGATATCAAGAAATCCAGAGTTTAAAGAAAATGCTGAATTTATTTTTACAGGTCAGGTTGACAGAGTAAACAGAGCCGTATTAAGCAAATACAGCCATCTAAATTTCAAGCATCTAGGATTGGTTAGTTTTCCGGAAGTAATAGCGCTTCAAAAAAGTGCTGATGTGCTGATTGTGATTGACACAGCGGTAGATAATGTTGAAGATGGAATGTTTTTTCTGTCCAAAATTTTAGATTACATCAATGCTCAAAGAAAAATTATTGGATTTACTACAAAAGGAACAACAACGTATCAGTCTATAACAGATAATAATGGCGATTGCTGTGATCCATTAAACGTTGAGGAAATTGCAGTTATTTTGGAAAAATGTTGGATAGAATTCAAAAACGGGAATTCTGAGTATTTCTACAATAAAAATATCAATGAGTTGTATGATGCTGAAAAAAATGTAGATAAACTTACAGGCATAATTCAGGAGATTTGCTACCATAAAATTTATTAAAAAAAGCTATTGGGTTATCTTAGCAATATTATTTAATTTTCAGATAAGTATATTTTAATAAATGAATCTTTCTATTCTCATTACTGGTGGTTGCGGTTTTGTTGGTTCAAACCTGGCGATAAAGCTAAAAGCAAAGTATCCTGAATGCATTATATATGCGATGGATAACTTAAAAAGAAGAGGGTCTGAATTAAATATTCCAAGATTACAGGAAGTTGGTGTTAATTTCATTCATGGCGATATAAGAAACAAAGAAGATTTTGACAGTATTGGGACAATCGATTTGTTGATTGAAGCGGCTGCAGAACCCTCTGTCCTATCAGGAATTGACTCTACTCCCGATTATGTTTTAAATACAAACTTACAAGGGACGATTAACTGTCTTAATTTTGCTCTTAAAAACAAGGCTAAATTTATCTTCCTGTCAACGAGCAGAGTCTATCCTATTAAACATCTGAATAAAATCCATTACACAGAAGCTGAGACCAGATTTGATATTTCTGATTTTCAAGACCTCAGCGGCATCAGCAAAAAAGGGATTTCTGAAACTTTTCCACTGGACGGTGCCCGTTCTTTTTACGGAAGCAGTAAATTGTCTTCAGAATTGTTAATTCAGGAGTATATTGAATTTTATAACCTGAATGCCATCATCAATAGATGCGGCGTGATAACCGGTCCCTGGCAAATGGGTAAAATTGATCAGGGGGTAATAGTACTTTGGATGGCAAAACATTTTTGGAAAAAAGAATTATCTTATATAGGATTTGGAGGAGAAGGAAAACAAGTTCGAGATGTCTTGCATATTGATGATTTATTCCATTTAATAGATTTACAAATCAACAATTTTACACTCTTTGCCGGAGATATTTTCAATGCTGGAGGCGGATTGGAAGTTTCAGTATCTTTGAGAGAATTGACTGCACTTTGTGAAGCAATAACAGGAAATAAAATACAAATTCATTCTGTAATAGAAAACAGATCTGCTGATGTTCCAATTTATCTAACTGACAATTCTAAAATAACTAATTTATCAGGATGGAAACCAGAAAATACACCTCATAAATTACTGGAAGATATCTTTTACTGGATTAAATCTAACGAAAACAAGCTTAAACCTTTATTACAATAATTATGAAAATTGCTTTGATAACCGGCTCCTCAGGACTAATTGGAGGAGAATCTGTTGAGTTTTTTGCTGATAAATTTGATTTGGTCATCGGAATAGATAACAACATGCGCTCCTATTTCTTCGGTAGTGAGAGTTCTACTGACTGGAACAAGAACAGGCTGGCAGAAAAATTTTCGAATTTCAAACCCTATAATGCTGATATCAGAAATTATAACGAGCTGGAGCCTATATTCAAAGAATATGGAACAGATATCGATTTAATTGTACATACGGCGGCACAACCCAGTCATGATTGGGCAGCAAAAGAACCTTTAACTGACTTTGGAGTAAACGCAACCGGCACACTGAACTTATTGGAGCTAACAAGATTGTATTGCAATGAAGCAGTTTTTATCTTCACTTCTACCAACAAAGTATATGGAGATACACCAAATTTTCTTCCACTGGTTGAACTGGATAAAAGATGGGAAATCGATCAATCTCATCCTTTTTTCAAAGAAGGAATTGATGAAACGATGAGTATCGACCACAGCAAACACTCTGTTTTCGGAGCTAGCAAAGTTGCGGCTGATGTGATGGTTCAGGAATATGGAAAATATTTCGGAATGAAGACAGGAGTTTTCAGAGGGGGCTGTCTAACAGGTCCAAACCATTCCGGTGCTCAGTTACATGGTTTTTTGGCTTATCTGATGAAATGTGCCATATCAGGAAATCACTATACTATTTTTGGATATAAAGGAAAACAAGTTCGTGACAACATTCATAGTTATGATTTAGTAAACATGTTCTGGCATTATTACCAAAATCCAAAAGAAGGAGAAGTATACAATGCTGGGGGAAGTCGTTTTTCCAATTGCAGTATGCTGGAGGCTATTGAATTGTGTGAAAAAATATCCGGAAATAAAATGAATTATTCTTATGCTGAAACCAACAGGATAGGTGATCACATCTGGTATATCAGTGATGTCAATAAATTCAAGAATCATTATCC
>JBILRD010000091.1:0-7204 GCA_044372845.1 Saprospira sp.
TCAAAAACATCCAGGTCACCAAAATAAATCCGGCTATTGATTGTCTGACAGCAGCAAGAAAAATACCATGAACATAAACATCCTCACCCCCACTTAATCCAATTCGAATCGCCAGGTAAGTTGTACCCCAAAAAAAACATACGATTGCTAATGCAATAATTGCTTTTGATTGTTTAGAGAGGTTTAAAGAGCCCATAAAATTTACTTTCTTAGAATATTGGGCAAAGGTAAACTTATTGGTCTAGCTTGTACCTATTAAACAAAAAGAAATAAATTATTCATTGATTTCAAGCACAAAAAAGCCTTCGAAATCGAAGGCTTTATAATAATTTGAAATAAAATATTATTCCTGACGTTTTTCAAATCTGATTTGGGCTCTCTCCGCTTCAAATCTATCTAATCCAATCTTATCAGCAAAAGAATAAACTTCCTCTCTAGACATCATTCCTTTACTCAAAATTACATTTTCAATGGTAAAATCTTGAGCTAATCTGATCAATTCGTTTCTAACCGTATCAGCAATAGCCATTAAATTAGCAACCTCAAAAAGCTTATTCTGTTCTCTTTCATCAAAACTTTTATCAATCAATGAAACTGCACAAGCTATCATAAAAATATTTTCCTTAACAGTTCTGGAAACTTCCTCCAACTCTACATGAGAAAGAGATGGGGTACGTAGCAACTCTGGAAAGGTTCCAGTATCCTCATCTAAAAATTCCTGTAAAAATTCTTTCTCTTCAACGCTGATCGAACCGTCAGCTTTAGACAACTCTAAAAGTAATCTGGCAAGAGTTTTTTTATCATAAGCAGAAGTAATTGGATTCACCTTAATCCTTCTCTCAAATTCAGATAGTTTTCTGGCAATTTTCCATGATTTCGACTCCTGGTCATAGAAAAAATTAAAACTGATTCTTTCAAAAGCAGCAACAACTGCATCTTGCTTATCTGAAGTTGAATAATTTGCACCAGTAGTCTGAGATCTAACCATTTCATTACCTACCATGGAAGCAGTATTACCAAGCATACCCCCACCAACGGCTGTTCTGATTGTTCTCATCACTGCTGAACGGAGTCTACTAACCATATTCAACTTAATCATTCCAGTTATTTTGTTGGAGGTATCTTTGGTATCCATCCTAACAAAATATTTGGACTCAAATATTTCACCTTCAATTTTGAATTTACAGTTTATGGTACTGCCATCCAAAACTTCTTCCAGTATGATTGGCTTGATCAAATCATAGGTAATTTCCATTTCTTTTTCCATAGGGTTAAATTTTGATCGATTAGAGTTAAATACAATAATAATAAAATTATCTAAAGATTAAACTGATCCACAAATAAAAAAAGGTTGAATGTTTTTTAAAAGACATTCAACCCTATAATTTTTAACAATAGGTTTACTTACTGACAGTTAACTTTAACGTTTTTACCAAACCAGAGTCTGTTTTTAATACTACAAAATACATTCCTCCAGCCAGTTCTTTGATGTCCACCGGTATTCTTAACTGAAATTGCTGAGTAAAATTCCAATTTCTAATGTTTCTACCCAAAACATCGACTAAATCAATGCTTAGATTTTGAGACGTTGTAAAATCGACATTGATGATGAATTCCCCATTATTAGGGTTTGGAAGAATGTTGAAATAGTTGACAACATCAACATTAGAGATGGAGGTAGCAAAATTTACATTTTGAGTACTGATACATCCATTAGCATCTGTAATTGTCACAGAGAAGGAACCGTTTCCAATATTTTGTAAATCTTCAGTAGTCGATCCATTGTTCCAAACAAAAGAATAAGGTGCAACACCACCTGTAACCGTTAAATCTACGGAACCATCATTGGATGATGAAGAACTTGGGTCAGTGAAAACTACTGAACTATTTAATTGTGAAGGTTCTGTAATCGTTAGGCTTGAAGTCGCAGTACAGAAATTGGAGAAAGTAACTGTAACCTGATAAATACCGGCAGATAGATTTGATAAATTTTGAGAAGAACTGCCATTCGACCAAAGATAAGAGTTAACACCCAATCCTGAAGTACTAATATTTGCAGATCCATCAGTCAGACCAAAACAACTAATATTATTTGATGATGGTGAAACGTTACCAGGAGCAGCAGTTGGCAGATTAAATGTTCTAGCAAAGGTACAGGAATTTGCATCCGAAATCGTGACGGTATAATTACCGGAAGCTAAAGAATTTAAATCTTCATTATTAGAACCATTACTCCAACTGTAAGTGTATGGTAAATTACCACCAGATACTGTAATGTCAATAGCTCCTTGATTTACACAATCTGGATTGCTAACAGAGGCTGAAGAAGTTGTGACTGCACTTGGCTGAGTAATTGTCAGTGTTGAAGTAGAAAGACAGGCATTTGAATCGGAAATTGTAACTGTATAAATGCCAGCAGCTAATCCAGTAGCATTTGCAGTTGCAATTCCATTAGACCATGAATAGGTGAATGGAGCAGTACCACCAGAACCAACAACAGTTGCAGAACCATTATTTAATCCATTACAAGTAGCGTTGACTTGATTTGAAATACTTGAGCTCAAAGCACAAGAGGTTGGTGCTGTAGCTACACAAACTTGTAAGGACCATGCTGTTAGGGATCCACCATCTACGTTAGCAGAGTCAATTACAGTAAGTGTCCATGTTCCATTTGGATTTTGTCCGTTGTAAGCTGATAATGCATTGACTGGTCTGTAAAAATTACCATCAGTTAATGGGCAAGGCAAGGTTGCAGATGCAGCCGCGTCGTCAAATTTAACATTAAAATTATCATTATCTCCGCATGGTCTTCTAGCCAAAGTAATGGTAGTATTTGCTGGACTTCTCAGTCTAAATATCAAATCCTGAACATAAGTGTGTGTTCCGACAAGATTTGTAACATTTACATCTGATATAGTTCCTGTCAATGCAATAGGTAAAACTGAATTAACAGTCACAACGCCTGTAGCGCTGATTGCTTTAGGAACATCAGTACTAGTATAGGTATTGCAAGTAGCCATTGTAAAAGAAAAAACAGAGGATGCTGGTGCTACACCACAACCTGTAACTGCTGTCACTCTCCAATAATATGTTGTGGCTGAAGCAAAACTTACAGTTGAAGTATAGCTATTATTGGTTACCGTAACATTTTGAACAATATTTGTAAAAGCTACATCTGAGGCTACTTCAAAAACATAACTTATTCCAGAACCACTGACAGCAGCCCAAGAAAAATTCACGTTATTTGAAACTCCTATAGCAGCATTCGCAGGAGCTTGCAAAGTAGTAGCTGTAGGTGCAGTGGAAGAAACGATAAGAGTTAAATCTAAAGTTTTTGAACCAGAGCCACTGTTTGCTGTAAGTGTTAATGTGTAAGTTCCCGGACTAACTAATCCAATATTAGAAATCGTCAAAACTGATGTACCTGTTGGTGTTACAGGATTAACAGAAAAACTTGATGTCGCTCCTGTTGGCAATCCGCTTAAAGACAAATTGACAGCTGTAGTATATCCTCCAATACTACCAATATTTATATTGAAACTTGCATCTGAAGGCTGACAAACTGAAACGATCTGATTAGTAGTAGTTAACGTGTAATCAAAAGTAGCAGCAGTGATGGTAAAATTGTTGTTAGAAATATCAAAGAAATAACCATTGGAACAAATAACCATAATTCTACAAGTAGTTGAAGGTGTATTTGGAACAGTAATAGCTTGGGAACCATCATTTGGCGTATTAGCAAGCAAAACAGTGTAAGTTGCTCCCCCATCTGTAGAAATTAAAATATTAACATTGGCACAACTTACTGGAGATGCGTTGGTATTGGCTACAGACCATGTAACGGTTTGAGTAGTATTTCCAGCCCAAACAATTCCTGTACTTGTTGGATTTGTTACTTCGAAAGGACCAGAATTTGCATCTACATTGACAGCCACGTTGGCACTGGCAGTACATCCACCGCCTGCAGCATTATCTCTTACAGCTACTCTAAAATTCATCGTTCTAGCAACAGTCGGTAACACTTCCCAGGTAAATGGTCCATTTGAAGCTAAAGCAGATAAACTTGGGAAATATCTGGTCGGGCTAGTTGATGGGTCAAAGGTTCTGAAATTAGGACCTCCTGTAGCAGTTCCTACTGGTGGTTGAGTAGAGGTTTGATTGTTCATCTGCTCCCAGCAATAGGTCAAAACATTGGAAGAATTCGGATCTGCACCAACAGCGGTCAAAGCAAATGGAGTACTTCTGGGTATATTAACCGTAGCGTTTGAAACTGTTACGGTAGGCGTACTATTTGATAAAGTAGTTTTAATTGGGCATGTATGACCAGCACCAGTTATGAATGCACCAATCTCCTGTAAACTGATATTGTGAAAATAATCATCAGAATTACTTTGAACATTTGGAGCGCATATACCGGCATATCCCATAATTGTAGAAGCAGAACCAGGCTCCATAGCTGTAGTTCCATTTCTGTTACAATTATTATTTTGAGTGTGGTTCCCACCAAACTGATGCCCCATTTCATGTGCTACATAATCAATATCAAAAGGGTCACCTACCGGCGAAGCACTTCCAGTAACACCCTGTGCTTTTCTTGCAGCTACACATACCGAACCTAAAGACGCGATTCCACCACCACCAGTAGAGAAAACATGTCCGATATCATAGTTTGCACTACCAATATTATTGGTTAGAGTTGTTTGGTTTTGACCAAGCATTGTTGACCCATTATTATTGGTATATGGGTCGGTTGTTGCGTTAGTATATATGATTAAATTGTTATTGGCTACAATGTTCATCCTTATAGCCATGTCTTTTTCATACAAACCATTTACTCTGTTCATAGAAGTTACTTGTGCAGCAAGAGCTCCGGCAACAGTTCCACCATGGAAAGCTGTATACTCTCCAGTTGCAGCTACCGCTAACCTGTAAGTTCTTAATTCACAACTTCCATAAGCAGATTTTAAATCTGGCAATGTATTGTCTTTATTGTGATCATAATATTCGGTAACTAAACAGTTTGCAGTTTTATTTACTGTAGATTCAAAATCTTTCTTACGGTATACTATGTAGTGTTCAATATCTCCTCCACCAAAACTATATGGATCTATGAAAACAGTTGATTCTCCAGGTATAAAGACAATTGCATGAAAACCTTGCGGTGTCAAATCAAATCTCAAATACATCCCTTTATTTTCAACATCATAACCTGCATATGTGTTGATATCTGGAAATTTTTCTGAAAGTCCAGCCTCCATGATTGGAGATTCAACAATGTCAAAAGAAACCAACTTACCATCAGGCATAGGTAATTCTAGATAAGTTTTGGTCATTTGTGAAACCGGGGTAAACTCCATTGGAGCTAAATTCAGAACCTCTCTGAGTTTGCTAATATTTAATTTGAAAGTGGAATAGGACTTGGCCGAAATGTATCTTGTTCCAGATATTGGAATCTCTTTTTCTATAGCCGGAACCCATAAATTAGAACTAAAAGAATTATCTTGTGCAGTAATTGTGTTAGCTGTTAATAAAGCTAATACAATAAACAGAAAACCTGAATAGAAAATTTTCATAGTTAGTTAATTTGGTCTAAGTAAATTATTTTTTAGAGGACGTAAAATTACAAAATAAATTAAAGCTTCTAAAACTTAATTCAAAACAATATATTTTCAATTTTGATTTTAACATATTAAAAAATTTATCAAATTGTTATCCATACTTATACCAGTTTATAATTTTGACGTAAATAACTTAATTATCACGCTTTGCAGACAAAGTAATGAATTAAGTGTTCCGGTTGAAATAATTTGCATGGATGACCGTTCTGATGATGCTTTCAGAGAGCTGAATAAAAATATAAGCGATTTAAAACCTGTAAATTATATTGAGCTCGATAATAATATTGGAAGATCTGCCATACGAAATAAACTAGCCGCTATGGCTTCATTTGATTATTTAGTTTTTATCGATGCTGACACCTTTCCAGAAACTAATAATTTTCTAAAAAATTATATTGACAACATCGAAAAACAAACCGTAGTTTATGGAGGAAGAAGCTACCAAAAAGGAAAGCCGGTAAATTCAAACTTTTACCTTCATTGGCATTATGGATCAAAACGAGAAGTTAAATCTGTGGAAATTAGATCTAAGAATCCCTATAATTCATTCATGACCAATAATTTTATGATTCCTAAATCTATTTTTTCTTCCATACAATTTGACGAGTCATTAGTTGGTTATGGACACGAAGATACCCTATTTGGTTTAGAGCTTAAAAAAAGAAAAATTGAAATAAAGCACATAGATAATCCTATGATCCATATTGGTTTAGAGACTTCAGAAATATTTTTGTCCAAATCCGAAAAAGCAGTTGAAAATCTTCTTAGAATTTACAAAAAATACAATTTGAATAATGAAATAAAAATATTAAGTTATTTTCTGTTTTTTAGAAAATTCCGACTTCATGGTTTCTTCAAAATCATATTTTTATTTTTCAAAAAAGCAATCAAGAAAAATATTTTGGGGAAAAATCCTTCACTTTTATTATTTGATCTTTACAGACTGAGTTATATGATTTCCGTTCAAAATAAATTTTGATTTTAGATCTAAACATATCAAAATAATCCTTGTTAAAGTTGTCAAAATTAAATCCATATAAAATTGAAAACAGCCATAGTTATTGGAGCAGGTATAGCAGGTTTAGCTTCTGCCGTTAGATTAAGAAACAAAGGTTACGAGGTACAGGTATTTGAACATAGGTCCTATGCCGGGGGTAAACTAACCCAAATCATGGTTGGCGATTATAGATTTGATGCTGGCCCGAGTATTTTTACGATGCCTCAATATGTAGAAGAGGTTTTCCTGGAATGTGGTAAAAACCCTAAAGATTATTTTGAATATGAAACCTTAGATGGCATTTGCAACTATTTTTGGGAAGATGGAACTCGATTGACCTCCTATGCTGACATCGAAAAATTCAGCAAAGAGATTGAAGCCAATCTTAATGTCAATGCACAAAAACTTAAAAAACATATCCAAAGCAACATGTTTAAGTATGATACTGTTGCTGATATTTTTTTGAGAAGATCTTTGCACAGATGGCAAAGTTTTACAAATTGGGAGACTATTAGAGCTATACTAAGAATACCAAAATTACAATTATTTAGAACGATGAATGAGGTAAACTCTGAACTTGAACATCCAA
>JBILRD010000092.1:0-7192 GCA_044372845.1 Saprospira sp.
ATTCAATCTTTACTTTATCTGATCAAAGAAGAAATTCCTGATATCAAAAAATTCGAAGTAATTCAGATGCTGGATCAGGCTTCGGACAATTTGATGGAGACTATTACACATCTTTCCGAGGTGGCGGCATTAAATGTGAAGGAAAATGTTGAATTTTCTGAAGTCAATTTAGGAAGTACAGTTGAAAAGGCAATTTACAATGTTTCAGCCCTCGCAAGGACATCAAATGTGCAAATCATAAATTTATTGGACCAAGAAGCTATTATTTTAGGAGTACCAGCATACTGCGATAGCATTATGCTAAACTTTTTGACCAACGGAATTAAATATAGATCAGATAGAAAAGACTGTTTTATAAAAATATATTCAGAAAAAACTGACAACCATTTAATCATTCATTTTGAGGATAATGGTTTGGGTATAGACTTAAAAAGACATGGCTCGAAGTTATTTGGGATGTATAAGACATTTCACCGAAATAATGATGCTCGGGGAATAGGTTTATTCATCACTAAAAATCAAATCGAGGCTATGGGAGGTAGGATTACCGTAAAAAGTGAGATTGGATTAGGAACTAGATTTACCATTACCTTTCCTTTGCACTAATCATATATAATCAATTAACTTTCTTTCTTTAGTGTGACAATAAATTTTGTCCCCTTACCTTCTTCGCTTTCCACTTCTATTCGGCCGCCCATGGCTTCAATCTGGTTCTTAGTTATAAAAAGTCCAATACCTCTGGCATCTGCATTTTTATGAAAAGTTTTGTACATTCCAAAGATTTTATTCCCATGCCTTTTCATATCAATTCCTAATCCATTGTCTTGGATGATTATTTTTAAATAATCGCCAATATTTTCTGAGCTAACCGTAACATAAGAATCTCTGTTCAAGGCTCTGTATTTGATTCCATTAGTGAGGAAATTGAGAAAAATACTATCCAGATAAGCAGGGATTCCCTCAACGATTTCTGTTCCGTTCAGTTCATTGTAAATCTTTACATTAGCATTTCTGGCTAATACTGAGACACTTTCTATGGCATGATTAAGTGTATCAAAAAGTTTTATTTTGCTTAATGTTTCATTTTCAGAAACATTCATGATGGCAACTTCGGATAAATG
Source organism: Saprospira sp. (assembly GCA_044372845.1). GTDB lineage: Bacteria > Bacteroidota > Bacteroidia > Chitinophagales > Saprospiraceae > Saprospira. The sequence goes on from JBILRD010000092.1 coordinate 1,122, forward strand.
ACCTATGGTTTCCATTAAATTGTCAGATGCCTGTTGCATCATGAGTAACAGTTCATCTTCGAGCATGTCAGGTTTTTCCTCCAAGATAAGATTTATAAGAGACTGTATATTCCCTGAGTGAGATCTAAGGTTATGTGATACAATATGAGCATAGTTTTTGAGTCGGTCATTTTGAGATTGAGTTAATTTCAAAATATGCTTCAATTCCTCTTCTTTAGATTCTTTAATTTGGGTTATATCTTCCGTTAGAATAATTAGACCACCGATATTGCCGGAATCATTGTACCAAGGATTGATTTTCCATTTAAGCCATCTGGATTTACCGTTACTATCGGTAAATTTTTGTTCGTTACTTTCCCTTACATTTCCTTTGATACAATCATTGAATATGTTTTTCCAACTATAACCAAGACTTGTATCTACTTTTAACTGATTGTCCTGTTTGCTGAAAATTTCGTAATAGGTCTTACCTATAAAATCCACATGATCTAATAGGTAATCACTAATCCACCTCTTGGATGCTGCCAAAAAGCAAAATTTATTATCAAGAAGCGCCATTGCAGAAGGAGCTTCATTGATAAATTGTCTTTGCCATTCATCGGCCAGTTTCGATCTGCTGATATCCTGGTGAGTTCCGAACATCATGAGTGGCTTATCATCTTTCGTTTTAGTTAGTACTTTACCTCTGTCCAGAACCCAAACCCAATGACCTTTTTTATGTTTTATTCTTGCTTCGCACTCATAATATTCTGTTATTCCTTGAAAGTGCTCTTTTAAAATCTTATCAGATTTTTGAAAATCTTCAGGATGAAATAAATTGATCCAAGTATAAATATCAACAGGTTGAAGTTCCTCCAGTGTATAGCCTGCTATTTCAGCCCAACGTTCGTTAAAGACTGTTTCTCCAGATTGAACGTTCCATTCCCAGGTCCCCGCATTTGTCCCTTCAATAACATTTATAAGTTTTTCCCTTTCCTTTGAAATAAGTTCTCTGTTGATTTTATCTTGGTTGATATCCTGGAAAGTCCCGAATAATCTCTTACAATTATCTTTATCAATCTCTGCTTGAGCCAATACCCTTACCCATTTTTCATTACCTTTAGCGGTAACAATAATGGCTTCTTCGTCAAAACTACTACCCGTCATTACAGCATTATTCATGAGTTCTGACATTTTGTTTTTATGTTCCCCTTCTTTAAAGAAGTTTAAACATCCTAATAAGTCAGGAGTGTAGCCCTCTTCGCATTCATGGATGTCTCTGGCAATTTTAGACCAGTTTACCTTATTGTCGTTGAAGTACACCTCGAAAGCTCCTATTTTTGCCAGTTCACTGGTTTGCTCCAGAAGATCTTTCGTTTTTATCAGTTCTTGCTCAGTATTTTTTCTGGTGGTAATTAAGTAACGAATTGACATGAATTGAATCATATTTCCATCATTATCATAAATCGGATTGATGACTGTATCCACCCAGTAAAGACTTCCATCTTTTGCTTTATTACAGACCTCTGCTCTCCAGGATTGGCCGGATGAAACAGTTTCCCACATGTCTGCCCAAAATTCTTTTGGATGATATTTAGAGTTAACAATACTATGATTTTTTCCATCAAGCTCTTCAAAACTGTAACCGGATATTTGACAAAAATAGTCATTGGCTTTTATGATATTACCCTTCAAGTCGGTAATAGAAACAATAGCACTTTTATCAAGAGCAGTGATGATTGCATTTTTTTCATTTAGAGTAATACTCAAGGATTTACTTGTTTTCTCTAAAAGTAATTTTATCTTGACCTGCTCATCTTCAGCTTTTTTTCTTTCAGTGATATCGGCCATAAAACCTTCCAGGAAGAGTAGCTCTCCATTCTCGAAGATTCCTTCACCCCATTCTTCGATCCATTTTATATTGCCATCTTTATGTATGATTCTATAGGTTAAATGAAAAGGTCTATTGTTTGATATCGCTTCTTCGACCGCTAAATTAACTGCCTCTTTGTCTTCAGGATGATAAAGGTGGTCAAAATGAATTGTACCTCTTGTCATTTCCTCGGCGGAGTAACCTGTTAATTGAAGTGCCTTGTCATTGATATAGATGGTTGTATAATGTTCATCGTACTTACAGAGATATACAACCCCAGGAAGGTTTTCAGTTAATTTCCTAAATTTCTCCTCACTTTCCTTGATTTGCTCATTCTTGACTTTAATTTCAGTTACATCTCTTGCAACAGCATACATAAGATTATCAACAGTATGGGCATTCCATTCTAGAGTTTTATAAAAACCATTTTTACATCGAAATCTAACAGTAAAGCTGTGGACTATTTCATTATTTTCTAGTTTTTGAATTGTTTTTTTTGTTGCTTGAAGATCTTCAGGATGGACTAAATCTAAAAAATTGATAAGTAGTAATTCGTTTGTGCTATAGCCTAAAGCCGATTCCCAAACTTGATTTAATTTTACAAATTTGCCGTTAAAATTAGCTATACAGAATAGATCAAGGTTAAGAGAAAAGAAATTTTCAAGCTCATTACTTTTACTAATCAGGTCGGCAGATTTCTTCTTTAGTTCTATTTCATTCTTTCTGTATTCCAATAAAATGATAACCTGGCTTGCAAGTGATTGTAGCGCTTCAATTTGATTTTCAGTCAGTTCTTTTGGTTCATTATGTATGACACATAAAGTTCCGAGTGCAGCACCATTTTTATTGACTAAGGGCACTCCTGCATAAAAATTAATGTTCGGATCTTCAGTTACAAGAGGATTGTCATGAAATCTATTGTCTAAATGTGTGTTTTTAATGATAAGAAGCTCGTCAGGATTTAGGATACAATGTGCACAGAAAGATAAATCTCTGCCTGTCTCTTGTGTATCTATTCCAAATTTTGATTTAAACCATTGTCTGTTCGAGTCAATAAATGTAATTAAGGATATTTTTGCCCCACAAATTTCTGCTGCCAGTTTTGTAATATTATCATACAGCAATTCATCCTCGCTATCCAGTATTTGATAACTTAGAAGTTCTTGAAGTCTGATAGCTTCATTGTCTGGATATGCGGGGAGAATCATTTATTATTTGTAAAATATTTATATTTATTGATTTACTGAATTACAGGGTTATTCTCCTCTGTAAGTTTAAGATAGATTTTAAATATAGTACCTTTCCCAACTTCACTTTCTACTTCTATCTTTCCGCCCATAGCTTCTATTTGGTTCTTTGTTATAAACAGACCAATTCCTCTGGCGTCAGAGTTTTTATGGAAGGTTTTGTACATTCCGAATAATTTTGAACCGTGACGTTTAAGATCTATACCAAGTCCATTATCTTCAATACTGACCAGTACAAAATCATTTAATAATTCAGAATTGATTTTAACAAAACTATCCTTATCATTCGATTTGTATTTAATACCATTGGTTAAGAAATTCAGGAAAATACTGTCTAAGTAAGCAGGTATACCATCAATGAAAATATCTTTATTGATATGACTAACAATACTTACATTTGAATTTATAGCAAGGGCTGAAACATTTTTTATAGCTTTATTGCAGATGTCAGAGAGGTCTATTTTTGAAAAAGGCTCATTCTCTTTTACATTCATAATGGCAACCTCTGATAGATGACTGATGGTCTCTAACAGATTTTCTGAAGATTGTTGCATCATAACTGCCAATTCATCTTCTTTTAATTCAGGTCTTTCTTCAATCATCAATGACATCAAAGATTGAATATTGCTTGAATGGGAGCGAAGGTTATGAGATACGATATGTGCAAAATTTTTCAATCTGTCGTTTTGAGATTGAGTAAGTTTTAAGATATGTTTTAATTCTTCTTCTTTTGATTCTTTAAGTTTGGTGATATCCTCGGTTAATAGAATTATACCTCCAATTGTTTCATCATCGATAAACCAGGGGTTAATTTTCCATTTAAGCCAGATACTGGAACCATCATTCAATTTGAAACGGCTTTCTTCTGTAGAATAAGACTTGCCATTTAGACAATTTTTGTGGATATACATCCACTCTTCTTCAAGATAAGGGAATGTTTTATAGTAAGACTTACCAACAATGTCATCATCTTCTAATTTGTAGTCCGTAATCCATTTATCAGATACAGCAACATAACGCATGTCATTATCCAACATGGCCATCGCAGAAGGGGCTTCTTTGATAAATGATTTTTGTCTTTCGAAAGAAAGTTTCAATTCTGTAATGTCAGAATCTACTCCATCTATTCTTAACGGTTGATTTTCTTTATTATAAATAATCTTACCTTTTTTATTGATCCATTTTGTTTTTCCATTAGGTAGAATAACTCTATAATCCACACTATATTCTGAATTTGAATTTAGTTGATGGTTGATTTCGTCAATTATAGATATGTCATCAGGATGTATTATTTTTATCCATAGATCATCATTTTCATTCCAGTTATCCAAAGACATCTCATAGAGTTTCTCACAAGATGGACTAATGAATAACTTTTTTCTATCAGGAAGACTCACTGACCATACTACGTCATTGATTTCATTAAGAATACTTTCCAGTTTATCTTTTATGGTTACAATTTCTTCCTCGTATTTTTTTCGTTCGCTGATATCTGTTTCGACAGCTATGTAACCTATTATTTCATTTTTTTGATCCAAAAGGGGGACAATATTTATATCCAGCCAATATTCCTGACCATTTTTGCTTCTATTTAGAATTTCAGCTTTAACTTCTTTATGATTTTCTAAAGTTTCCTTGATGTATTTTAAAGTTTCAGGATTGGTTTTTTCAAATTGAAACATTTTTGGAGATTTACCAACAACTTCATCAAATGTATATCCAGAAACCCTTGTTAAACTGTCATTGGCCCAGACAATTTTTTTATCAGCATCTGTAATGATTACCAGGTTAGAAGTTTTTTTAGCAACGAAAGAAAGTCTATTGATTTCATTTTCTGCTATTTTCCTTTCTGTAATATCTTGAATAGTACCTGTAAAAGCTATAATTTCATTTTTTTCATTTCTTACAGGTTCTGTAACAAATGATATCCAAATCTCTTCTTTGTCAGAATTATTGAAACTTATCTTTATATCTTTTTGAAACAGAGAATTCTCTTGATAAGTTTCATCAAAAATTTCATATATAAAATTTCTACTATCTTCAGATAGAGCTTCAAGGGGAGAGAATTGACATTTTAACTCATCATCTATTCTTAATATTTCACAGCCAACAGTTGAAATATTCCATTTTTTATTTGATAGATTAAACTCGTAATTCCCAATTTTGGCAATCTTTTGTGCTCTTAGTAATATATTTTTTGTCTCTTCGAGGTCTCTCGTTCTTAGTGCAATTTCATCTTCGAGGTACTTGTTAAAGTCGTCGTTTTTCTTTTTTGCAACTATCAATGATTTTTTAAGATTTAGTAAGGAGTTGTTTAGATTGCTTATTTCGTCCTGACCTTTAATTTCTTTTATTTCTATATCAAAATTTTCCCTCTTTAAATTATCAGCAACATCAGTCAAATCTCTGATCGGTTTAGAAATAGAGTTAGCAAAAAGCATAAAAGCCATCAAAGAAACTAAAAGCAGAATAATTAGAAATTGATAGACAGGAAAATTAAGATTAAAAATTTGCCGTCTTATTTTATTTTTAGAGAGGCCAATCAATACATATCCCTTCATTGAACTTGTATTTATTGCGGCACTTTCGTATAAAAAGTTTTTAGTGTCTCTATTGTTAATAAAGTCAGTATTAAAAGTATCAGGGTTTACGAGAAAGACATTCTCACCATTTTCTTCATTTTTTTCAACAATGGCTATAAACTCAAATTCAGAGGAGGCTTTGGCAAGGTCGATAGTCTTTTTAAGACCCTCGAAATTATCAGATACAAATGTTAATTCAACACCAAGAGCAACTGTTTTGGCTAATTCTTTAATTCTTGATTTGTAGTTGTCCATAAATATAAACTCTTGCTTTTGAGGGTAGTAAAAACCCGCAGCAAGAATGAAAAAAGTTATACTTATGGCAAAAGGCAACCAAATTCTAAATGAGATACCTCTAAAAAAATTCATAGGTTTGTTAAGATTTTATAG
>JBILRD010000094.1:0-7069 GCA_044372845.1 Saprospira sp.
AAATAGAAGCAAATTTTAATGATGTTTTGTTTCCTTTCCTGGAAAAAAATGGATTGAAGATTGAGGATTTGGATCATCTTATTTTTCATCCGGGAGGAAAAAAAATTGTACAAATTGTTGAAGGGCTCTTTCACCAATTGGGGAAAAATATTGATGAAACCAAAAATATACTCAGAGAGTATGGAAATATGTCCAGCGCTACGGTTTTGTATGTTTTGGATCGTTATCTTCAGAAAGATATTCCTGAGGGTGATTATGGTTTGATGTTGAGTTTTGGTCCTGGATTTTCTGCTCAGAGAGTGCTCTTAAAATGGGAAAAGTAATCTGATCAAATATCTTGAAAATACTATTAAACGATTTCAATGCAAACATTTTACGATAAGAAATATTATGCTTTAATTCTAGGAGGTTCCAGTGGAATCGGATTTGCTACTGCTCAGAAATTGGCTTCAGAAGGGATGAATCTTTGTATTGTTTACAGAGATAGAAAAGCAGAGAGTAAAATAATTGAAGAAAAATTCGAAAAAATCCGGAGAGCATTTGATGTTAAAATTTTAACATTTAATGCCGATGCTGTTGAAATAGATTCAATTACTGATATTATTCATCAAGTTAAAAATAATTTAGGGGATGATTTTAAGATCAGACTTTTATTGCATTCCGTCTCTAAAGGTAATCTGAAGCCATTGGTGAAACCATTGAAAAAGGATTTGAACTTAGAAAATGATTCAATTGAATCTGCTTACAGGATTATACAGGAAGAACAAATTAAACATCAACAATCAGAATTTTATTTAAGTGGCACTGACTTTCAATTGACCCTTCAAAATATGGCTATCAGCCTAGTTGACTGGGTGAAAATTGTTTTTGAAAATCAACTTTTTGCTCAAGATGCCAGAGTGATTGGGTTGAGCAGTGAAGGAAATCAAAAAGCATGGGTCAACTATGCTGCAGTTTCAGCCACAAAAGCTGCCTTGGAAGCCATAATCAGATCACTGGCATTGGAATATGCTCCATATGGAATTCGATCAAATATCGTTCAGGCAGGGATCACCGAAACAGCATCTCTAAATAGAATTCCAGGAAGTGAATTATTAAAAGCCAATGCTGTCTACAGAAATCCGTTTGGTAGAATGACAAAAACAGAAGATGTTGCCAATGCCATTTATTTACTATGCAGAGACGAGGCTTCCTGGATAAATGGAGCTGTCATTCCGGTTGATGGAGGTGAAAGAATTTGTTAACTTTAAATCTTCTTTTTGCTGATGAGTAATAATCCGAACATAGTTATCAATCCATTGAGGATCAATAATTCGAAACCAAATTTATAACCATTGAATAAAACAGGTGAATATAAATTGATCAGATAACTTAATATAGGAGACAATACACAAACAATCGGTGTAAGCTTGTCCTTTAAATCTCTTCTTACAAAAAGTCCAAAACTAAACAATCCCAGTAATGGGCCATAGGTATAACCTGCGATGGTAAACAATTGATTGATAACCGAATCATTATTGATTAACCAAAAAATATAAATCATTATACAGATTAGAGCGGACATCCCAATATGAACATATTTTCTGGAAAGGATACTTTTAGGATTGTTATCCTCTGTTTTGATGTTCAAAATATCTACGCAAAATGAAGTTGTCAGTGCTGTTAATCCTGAATCTGCCGTAGAATAGGCAGCAGCCACCAAACCAATAATAAATATTATTCCAACATAATAAGGAAGATGACCCATGGCTAAAGTTGGAAAGACCAGGTCATAGGCGACCTTGCTTTCGCCGTTAACCATTCTTAGAGGCAATTGGATTCCCTTTTCCACAACGTACAAATATAGCATTGCACCCAGAAACAGAAACATAAAATTAACAGCTACAAGAACAATAGAAAAACTGTACATGTTTTTCTGAGCATCCTTTAGGTTTCTGCAGGAAAGGTTTTTTTGCATCATATCTTGGTCCAGGCCTGTCATAACTATGGTAATAAACATTCCGCCAAGAAATTGTTTAAAAAAATTATTAGGATCAGACCAGCCATTTTCAAAGAAAAAGAATTGTGTTAATTTTTGATTCTCCAACTTGTTAATCAAGGTAGTTTCTGAAAAATCTAAACTTAAATAGATAAAAAGAATGGTCAGAAAGACGGATACTAACATAAAAGTGGTTTGCAGTGTATCCGTCCATAAGATAGTTTTTAAGCCCCCTTTATTGGTGTAAACCCAAATCAAAGCAACAGAAATAATCGTGGTGACGGGAAAAGGAATGTTCCAGTTTCCAGCTTTAAATATCATATCTATGGCTATGACCGCTAAATAAAGTCTGAATGCTGATCCTATGCTTCTTGAAATTAAAAACAAAATAGCACCTGATTTGTAGCTATAGACTCCAAATCTTTGCTCTAAGTAAGTGTAAATAGAGGTTAATTGAAGTCGGTAATACAATGGTAGTAAAACATTAGCAATTACAATATAGCCCATAAGATAGCCCAAGACGACCTGCATATAAGAAAATGCCTGATTCAATGATCCTGCACCAACCACACCAGGAATGGATATGAATGTAACACCTGATAAAGACGCACCAATCATTCCATAGGCAACCAAATACCAAGGCGATTGTCTTCCTGCAATAAAAAAATCATTATTATTTGATGTTGATTTTCTATTAATAAACCAGGCAACAATTACCAGTAAAGTAAAATAACCCGTCAATAAGGCAAGTATTCCCCAAACAGGAACTTGTAGACTTTCATTCATGAATTGTTGAAATCAAAACTTAGAAAATTATTAAAAGCTATACTATTACAAAACTAAGGTTTTTAGTTTTTTATATTTTGGATATTAGCATAACTTTGTAAAAAAATAAATTAAATGGATAATATCGTAAATATAAAAATTATTGACAGAGAAGGTATATCGTATGATATTGCAGCTCCAACAGATATGAACATGAATCTAATGGAGCTATGCAAGGCTAATGAATTACCTGTTGAGGGTACCTGCGGAGGAATGGCTTTGTGTGCAAGCTGTCATGTTTATATTGAATCTGATCATGATCTTAGAGAACCCTCACAAGATGAAGAGGATATGCTGGATCAGGCTTTTTTTGTTCAGGAAAACAGCAGATTGGGTTGCCAGATTAAATTAACTGAGGATTTAGAAGGGCTGGTTGTTCAACTTGCTCCGGTTGATTGAAAATTGGCATTTTTTTTGATTTTTTCCTATTTATGTATATTATAATAATTTGCATATCAATAATAAAGAATCTGTTATGGATAAATTATTACTAATTTTTATTTTAGTATTACTTGCAAATTTTGGTTTTGCTCAAAACAAGCATGCTTTGTTGGTTGGAATAGGGAATTATCCTAAAACTGACCAATACCATAACTGGAGAAAATTATCTTCACTAAATGATATGGAAATTATTGAAGATATGCTTACAAACCAAAAATTTAGTTCAATTACTAAGCTGGTTGATGCTGAAGCTACAACTGAAAATCTTAAAAAGAACTTTGAGCTAATAATTGAAAAAGTTCAAAAGAACGATATTGTTTATTTCCATTTTTCAGGTCATGGGCAGCAAGTTGAAGATGTTAATGGAAATAAATTAAAATCAAAAGACAGTCTACTTAAAAAAGATGAAGTGGATAAGAGAGATGAATCGCTAGCTTTATATAACGCTCCCGATAAATTCTATGAGGGTTATGAATACAAGGATCATTTTGTAGATGATCAACTTAATTATTATTGTAATAGAATAAGATCCAAGATTGGATCAAAAGGAAATCTAATCGTAGTTGTTGATGCCTGCCACTCTGGTTCTGTGACCCGTGGCAATCCAGAGGATGAACCAACATTTAGAGGAAGTGGTATTTTTTGTGGTCCTGATATTTATAAAGACAGTCAATCCAAAGATGAACAAGAAGGTTTTGGAACCGATTTTGAATACAATAAAAATTCAGATTGGGCCAACTTAATCGCTTTTTTTGGATGTAAAGCAGAACAAGTGAATCGAGAATTTACACCTTCTAGAAATTCAACAAAATCTTATGGATCCCTATCGTATTTTTTGGTACAAGCCATGCAGCAATTGGGAGAAAAAGCCAGTTATACCAATCTTTATTCTGAGATAAGGAAAAATATGATTTTGAATTTTCAAAACGCTCAGCATCCCGAAATTGAAGGTGATAATCTAAATCAAGTTATCTTTAATGATAACTTTGTAGCTCAAGATCCTTATTTTCAGGTTGTAGGGGAAATTTTCTATAATGAAGTTAGTATTGATGCAGGTTTTTTATCAGGACTTTGTGTTGGAGATTCCATAGGTCTTTTCAACAATACAGTTAGTATCGCAAAAGAAACTGAGCCTTTGTATAAGGGCTATTTAAAAGAGGTTGGAGCAACAGAATCAACATTGATTTTGAACAACCCAGTAATCGATAAAGAAAAGTCTGGTGTACAATTTAGAGCTTTTAAAATATTCAGTGCTTCAAATGGGTTAAATGTTAAAGTAAAACTAACCTTAAAATCAGCAAAACATAAGAAATTACTGAAAGAAAAATTAGAAAAAGTACCCAATATTAGTATTAATCAAAAAGATTACAATTATCAGGTTTTTGAAGATGACAAAGGAAAACTTATTATTTTAATGGGTTCCATGGGCAATTTGCCACTCCGAAACATGAGCCCAATTACTATATCGGATGATTCAAAATATGATAGTTTGATTACTTTTATTAAAGAGGCTAGTAAAGTAGATTTATTTAGAACAATCAATTCTCAAGATGACAACCTAGATTTTGAAATAACCCTAAAAGATATTAATGGAAATATAATAGATAAATCTTCAGCCTTAAAGTTCAAAGAGGGAGATCAATTTAAGATAGTTGTAAAAAATACTGGTAATGAAGATTTTTATTTGAATTCACTGATTATTTCCTCCAATAATATTGTTAATATGGATCCAAAATCTAAAGCATCAGAATTGATTAAAACCGGAGGAGGAAGAACTTATACGATTAAAGGATTGTCAGCGCCATTTGGTATCGAACAGGTTAAATTTATTGCAACAAGAAATTATATCAATTTAAATAATCTGCAAAGTAATGGGACTGAAATAACTACAAGAGATGCCATCGGGGAGACAAGCCCATTATTGGAATTTATTAAAACAACCTTGGAAGGTACTAGAAGTTCAGGATTTGGAGAAGATTTTGGAGCTACTATCCAATCATTTGAATTTGAAATAAAACCATAAAACTAAATAACCTAAAACCCGATTATATGAATAAGATATCTTTACTTTTTGCATTATTATTATTTGCTTGTTTTCTGAAAGCTCAGTCAAATTATGAAATTGTTTATGATAAAGCAGCAGATAATTTTTCTTACTTCAAAACTACCTACAAAAATGGTATAATGAAAAAAGAACAATTTAAAGGCAAATCTCCAAAATTAAAAGCTGGTGATGTTGTCAATGTCAAGGTAAAAAACTATAATCCTTTTTTATACTATATTGATATACAATCTATTGAAAAAATTGAAGAAGTGAATGATAATTCCAGTTTATTTAAATTGGTTGGAATGGCTACCAGTAACTTAATACCTTTTTCAGGAATATTAAATACCCTTACAGAAACTAGAGGTGTTTTTCAAAATATAACAAGATCTACCAATGCTGCCAATAATATAGATGAATATAGCATCTACTTGGACCAATCAAAATCATTACTAGAGGAATTATCAACTTTCAATGAAACTCATGAGTCTTATAATATTATTCTGAATTCTGTCATGAGTGAAAATTTTAATAATGAAACTGTTAAAAATGTAACAATTAGTAAACTCAAAGATTTATATAAGAGATATAAAGATCCAAATTATCTACTACATACACTTTATCCAGAAATTAAAACGCATTACAATAAAGCTGGAGTAATGGATAATGATATTAAAAAGATTGCTTGGGATTTAGAAGATAAGATGGAATCATTAATGGAGTTCATTGAAAATCCTAGTAATAAATTTTCTAAAAAAGGAATTCAATCTCTTATCGCTGAAATTTCAAATGTAAAATTTGAAAGCATGAAATCTTTTGAAATGAATACTGATATCAGCAAAAAGATTAACATTGGTGAAGATGCTCAGGGCCAATTGGCTGGAATGATTTATACCATCAAGTTTTATAAAATAAATGATTTGATCAATGTCTCAAATGCTAATAATTTTGAAGAATTAAAATATGTTAAATATCACTATCCAAATCTTTATTGGAATAAAGAAGGGAAAATTGTAAACACATACTGTTTTGAATGTACCCCAGTACTCAGAGCCGAAGGTCTTATTAGAATAAGTGCCGGAGAGGAGCCTGAAAGGTACTTTGATAATTTTATTAACGATGAAGGACAATTACCTTCAAATGCCGTTGGAAATTGGTTATTCTATGATCAAAATGGTAATGTTTTCACTGAAGATCTTGCACCAACGGTTATTACCAAAACAGCTAAAACCAACAGCCAGGAAAATTTAAACTTCGACAATGAGACGCTAAATAGAGCCATAGCATCTAATAAAAGTGTAGAAATGCCTGTCAGCGGAAAATTATCTGTGAGATGGACTACAGGATTTTATACAATTAATAGCTTTAAGTCAAGAATGGATTACAGTATGGAATATAATGATTCTCAAGATTCATTTACCGTTGTATCTTCCAAATTATCTAATTCCAGATTAAGCATCGGATCACAAATAGCATTTGATTTTAAAGGTTCGAAAGTATTGACACCAAGTATCAATTTTGGAGCTGCTCTTGACTTTTGGGATGACCGTGATGTTCATTTTTTGTTAGGTGGCGGTTTAAAGTTTAAAAAATTCGATTATCTAGGAATCAGTGCAGGTATATCATTGACAAGAAATAATCAACTTGATAAAGAATTTCAAGTAGGAAATTCTTATTACAATGATTACAATAATCCGGTCTATGAAATTCAAAGTAAGCGATATTTTCCTGGATGGTACGCCGGAATAAATATCAATTTTTAATTTTATTAATTTTGAAAG
>JBILRD010000095.1:0-7066 GCA_044372845.1 Saprospira sp.
CTCAGGTTTCCCACCTGTCATGGGAGTTTTAACCGCAATTATTGGAGGAATAATTGTTTCTTTTTTTGCTGGTTCAGCACTTACAATTAAAGGGCCTGCTGCAGGTTTGATCATAATTATTGCTGGTTCTGTGGAAGGATTGGGATATGAGAAAACCTTATTGGTTATAGTAATTTCAGGTGTATTGCAAATCATTATTGGACTTTTAAAAGTTTCTTTTGTAGTCAATTTCTTTCCACTTTCTGCAGTTCGTGGCATGTTGGCTGCCATTGGAATTATCATTATGTCCAAACAACTTCATCTGGCGATGGGAATAAATCCTGTTGAATTAAAAGGTAAAGATCCTATTGAATTGATTGAAATGTTGCCTGATAGTTTTTTACATTTTGAATCACATATTGCTATCATAGGTCTGACTTGTTTATTGATACTTTTCGGAATGCCACTGATCAAAAATAAGATCATTCAATCCATACCTGCACCTTTGGTTGTTCTTCTTGTAAGTATCGGACTGGGACAAATGTTGAACTTATCTGATCCTACTATACAAAGACTCAACCCACTACTCAATCCAGGAAATTTCGAAATTGGTCTCAAGGCGAATTTCAAAGAATCCTATTCACTATTTTATAATTCATTTTTTTGGCAATATCTTTTCCTATTTACTATAATCGGCAGCTTAGAATCCTTGCTCACCGCAAAAGCGATTGATCTTTTGGATCCATGGAAAAGAAAAGCCAGATTAAATCGCGACTTAATTGGAGTCGGTGTTGGCAACATTATTTCTGGTTTACTCGGCGGATTGCCTATGATTTCTGAGGTTGCCAGAAGTTCAGCTAATATTAACAATGGCGGAAGGACTCAATGGGCCAATTTCTTTCATGGAGTATCCTTATTGATCATTGTGGTGCTATTAGCTCCTGTTATTAAACTGGTACCTGTAGCGGCACTTTCTGCCATGTTAATTTATGTTGGATTCAGGCTTTCCTCGCCTAAAACCTTTATCCATGCTTATCATACAGGTAAAGAACAGTTATTGGTGTTTACTACTACAATCATTTTTATTCTACTTACGGATTTATTGATTGGAATTTTTGCCGGTATAGTTCTTGAAATGATCATAAATTTAATATACGGTCAAAAATTTAAAACATTATTTACAGCACCTGTCAATATCATTTCAGACGATTGTAATTACACTGTAAGTATCAATGGATCCTGCACTTTCAGTAATTGGATTTCATTTGAAAAAAAATTAAATAAAATTCCAAACAATGCCCAAATAACCATAGATGCCAGTCAGGCAAAATTCCTGGATCATACGTTTATGGAAAACATCATCCATATTAAAGATGAAAGATCTTTTGACGGTGGTAATATTGAAATAAAAGGTACTGAGGGGATGTTTCGAACTGCCTCAGATGCCAGCAGTGCTTGCATTCGAAAAAAGCATAACATTTAAAAAATATTGAAAAATAGAATTGCCAATACCTGATTTAAATAATTGGGTATTGGTACTAATTTATATTACTATGTCCGAAAGTAAAAAAGCTTTCAACCTTCAAAACACTTTGAATGAGTTGAAACATTACCTTCCATCACAGGCGCCATTAAAGGATTTTATTCACCATAATAGCCTTAATATATTCCTTGTAATTACAAGGAGGTAAGAACAATAATATTTAATAATTTATAAACTTAAAATTGTACTATTTAGAATGAAAATAATTTGACTTATTCTGAACAAAAAAGGTTGTTTGGCATTTATTAAATAAGCTAATCATAATAATATTTTATAAGTATCATAAATGTTATTAAATAATTTGATTATTTTAGCTCATCAACTTAAGGTTATTTTATAATGTCATTATTTCATTCATTTGCAAAAATATTTCTTTTAATATTGATACTAACTCATAGTATCTTATCTGTAGTCGTTGTGACTACCAGAAATGCAGATGAAATTCAAGAAGTTTTATCTCCTGAGGAAGTTGAGAATGAAAGTAAGGAGCTATTTGAGAAAGAGCTTGAAAATGAAAAAATAAATTATTACGATTACAATTTCTCTTCAATTTATCTTTTAGAAGCTAAGTTTACACAATCGTGCAAAACATCTGCTTTTAATCAGAATTTTATATATTCTGGTTCTAATTTTTCTAATATTTTCATCCCACCTCCCGAGCATACTATTTAGATTATTCTTGATTTATTTCTTCAGATAATTTAAATAACAATTATGCAAAATTTTTTCAAAAGCTGGCAAAAGGATTTGCCGGCGAGCTTGGTTGTATTTTTAGTAGCCCTGCCATTGTGTTTGGGTGTAGGTTTAGCATCCACCACAGTACCTGGAATAGAGGGTTTACCTAGTCCGTTTAGCGGCATTATTGCTGGAATTATTGGTGGAATCGTTGTTGGTTTTTTTAGTGGGTCAAAGATAGGTGTATCTGGACCTGCTGCAGGCTTAATCACTATAGTTTTGGGAGGCATAACAGTTTTAGGTAGTTATCAGGGCTTTTTACTGGCTGTGGTTATTGCCGGAATCATCCAAATCATTGCGTCTATCTTAAA
The DNA here is from genome assembly GCA_044372845.1 of Saprospira sp. GTDB lineage: Bacteria > Bacteroidota > Bacteroidia > Chitinophagales > Saprospiraceae > Saprospira. Next base: position 2,569 of record JBILRD010000095.1, read on the forward strand.
ACTTGGTGTAATAGCCAATTATTTTCCTTCGGCAGTCATCAAAGGCATGCTAGCCTCAATAGGTATCATCCTTATCCTCAAAGAAATACCTCACTTAATTGGTTATGATAAAGATTTTATGGGCGATGAGGCTTTCGTTCAAAATGATGGCCACAATACTTTTAGCGAATTATTTTATGCAATTGAAAGTTTGAATTTGGGAATAGTCCTTATCGGAATGATCTCCTTGATTCTACTTCTCGTTTTTGATCTGCCATTTATTAAAAAATTTAAAATTTTTAAGTTTATTCCTGGGGCACTTTTTGCCGTTATTCTGGCCATTTTGATAAATCAGATCTATGTAAGTTTTCTACCTGAATTAACTGTTCAAGGAGAACATCTAGTTCAATTGCCTCTTATGGAAAATCCTGCTGATATTTTAAATCTGTTTATTTATCCTGATTTATCATTTCTCAGCAACAGTAATACTTATATTTTAGCATTCACCCTTGCTATTGTTGGCAGTTTGGAGACCCTTTTAAGTGTTGAGGCAACTGACAAATTAGACCCTGACAAAAATACCACGCCAACAAATCAAGAATTAAGAGCACAGGGAATAGGAAATATTGTTTCTGGATTGATTGGCGGCTTACCCGTCACTCAGGTAATTGTCAGGAGCTCAGCCAATGTAACTGCCGGAGCAAAATCAAAATTATCGACCATCATTCATGGATTATTATTATTGATGTCTGTACTATTTTTGGCCCCTTTTTTAAACAAAATTCCTTTGGCCGTACTCGCAGCAATACTCATTCTAGTTGGTTACAAACTCACTAAAATATCTTTATTCAAGGAGCAATTCAATAATGGTCTCGATCAGTTTATTCCATTCATTGCCACTATAATAGGGGTGCTTTTTACCGATTTACTGATTGGAATTTGTATTGGAATTATCTTTTCGATTTTCTTTATTCTAAGAAAAAATTTTAAAAACAATTTCAAGAAGGCAGAGATTGGAAAAAACATCAGTATTACCCTATCAGAGGAGGTAAGTTTTCTTAACAAAGCCGGAATTAAAGAAGAGTTGATAAAGGTACCATCAAATTCTATTTTAACAATTGACGCATCACATTGCAAAGATATCGATTATGATGTAATTGAACTTATCAAAGAGTTCAAGGAAATAAAAGCTAAACTCAAAAACATTCAAGTTGATCTTATAAACTTCGAAACTAAAATTTAATACATATGGAAAAGTTTTATGCCAAATTATTGGAAAATAATAAAGAATGGGTTGCTAAAAATCTAGACAGAGATCCAGATTTTTTCAATAGATTATCTGAAGGACAACAACCTCCTGTTCTGTGGATAGGTTGTTCAGACAGCAGGGTACCTGCCAATGAAATTATTGGCGCTGCTCCAGGCGAAGTATTTGTTCACCGTAATATTGCCAATATGGTTGTCCATACGGATATCAGCATGTTATCAGTATTGGATTACGCTGTAAATGTTTTAAAAGTAACCCATGTAATTGTTTGCGGACATTATGGTTGTGGGGGTGTTAAGGCTGCTATGTCCAATCAACATATTGGCCTAATTGATAACTGGGTCAGACATATCAAAGATGTTTACAGGCACCATCATGCAGAATTAAATAACATCAAAAACGAAAAAGACCGTTTCAATAGATTCGTAGAACTCAATGTTATTGAGCAGGTTTTTGATCTTGCTAAGACCTCTATAATCCAAAATGCATGGGACAGAAAACAAGATTTACATATTCATGGTTGGGTTTATGACATTAAAGATGGTCTCATTAATGATCTAAATGTTACGATTAAGAATAATGACTCTTTAAGTGAAGTTTACCAACTTGATTTTATGAAATAAATATTTAACCTAAAATTTGGGTTAAATAATTAAGGGGCCTCTAAACAGAAGCCCCTTAATTATTTAATTTATCAACCTGTTTAAAACATCACTTTAGCTGACAAAACAAAATTTCTTCCTGCAGCTACCAAACCCGAACTGTAAGGTCTGTATCTTTTATCCAGGATATTCTCCACCCCCGCACTGACTGTCAAATGATCAGTAATCATAAACATCGTTTTTAGATTAACCGTGTACCAGGAAGGTGAATATGGATTTCCATTTTCATCTTTGAGATAAATAGTTGTTTTTTGTCTTTCTTCCTCATTCAGATTTTCATAGGCAACTTTTTCACTGTAAATCACATTGAAATCAATGGTAATTTTTTTGTTGCTATAACTGATTGAACTGATACCAAAAGCTGGAGAGGCATGACGCAAATTGCTCAAAGTTCCGTCGTTCATCTGTTCTGAACCCCTTTGAATATTATATTTAGTCATGATTCTCAACCCAAGCGGCAGTTTTATATCTAACCCAATATTAAACCCATAAACGCTAGCATAAGCAGCATTTTGAATAGCAAAAACTTTAGACATAACACCGTCATAGACAATGCTATCCTGACCATTGACCTGAAAGGATCTCCTTACCATCGCATTGTCCAAATAGCTGTAATAACCAGTAAATGAAAGTTTCGCAATTTTAAAAAACAACTTCTCGATATTTATCTCTCCATTGTAAATATATTCAGCATCCAGATTGGTATTGGGTACGATTACTTCGCCAGATACAAAATCGAATATTTTACCGATATCATCCACATTGGGTGCTCTGAATCCTGTTGAACCATTTAGACTTATTTTCCAGCTTAAATCAGGCTGATAGACCAATCCTAAACTACCATTGACCGAAGAGTTTGATGTCTGTGATTTAACAAAATCAAAAGGATAGAATTGTAAATGTCTTGAAAAGTCAGCATTTGTTGAAAAGTAAGAAAATCTAGCTCCGGACTGAAATGTGAGTTTCTCTGTGATGAAAAACTGATAATTCAAATAGGCTCCATGACTCATCCAGGTCGATTTTGGATATCTGTCGGGCACTGCAATAGGATTATTATTTCTGATATCATTAGCAACTCCTTTTGAAATTACATCATTCAGGATAGATTCCAGCCCGTAATTAAATTTGTGTCGTGCAATATTTTTTTCAAAATCAACATTCAAGGAAAACGCATTCACCTTCTCGGTTTGATTTCGGAGTCTGAATCTATTTCCACCTGAAAAATTTCTATCGATTCGGCCTTCTTCAAAATATTGATGGGCGATATTGATATTGAATTTATCAAAGATTTTACTGCGACTTTGATGGCGAACAGAAAGTTGATTCATCATCCACTTTTGAGGTCCATAATTCCAAAGAGCATACCTTGGCAGACTATTGCTTTGTTGTTCAACTAATCTGTCATATCTGGAGAATTCAGATGTTTCTGAATAATGAACGGCTAATTGGAAATCCCATTGTTGGTTTGGTTGAAATCTGATTTTTTGCATCAGATTGATCTGATTATACCCCGTAGGATTTTGAACCAATGGGTTTGGATTGCTGACCACCCGATCAACACTGTCCATTCTGATAACATAAAAATTTCGAAGGTATTCTTCGGGGCCATGGGTACCCATTTTTAAATCTCCGTAATCAGAATAGGTCACACTTGTCAGAAAAGACCATTTTCTAAATCCCAGATTGAAATCAAAATGACCAGTTTTTTCATTGTTTGCCGAAGAAAATCTACTAAATGCTTTGGCACTGACAATGGATTTATCTCTGACAGCAAACAGAGCTGATAAAGTTTTAAAACTCATGACAGCGCCTAAAGCATCTGATCCGTACATGATTGAACCAGGACCAAACATTATTTCGGTATGTTCTATGGAAAGCGGATCCAAAGAAATCACATTTTGAATATTACCTGATCTAAATATGGCATTGTTCATTCTGACTCCATCTACCGTGTACAAAAGTCTGTTGGTAGCAAAGCCTCTGATCATGGGGGAACCCCCACCCTGTTGACTTTTTTGAACAAAAATCTCCCCGGAAATGGCCAATAAATCAGCAGCAGTCTGAGGATTTTGCAAAGCCATGTCCTTTTTTGAAATACTGGATATTTTGACAGGTAATTTTGAAGCAGACTCAAAACTCCTATTCCCCAAAAGAACTACTTCAGATGTTGAATAACTGGTTGTTTTTATACTGAGTATAAATTGACAGGACTCCAGCTCTTTGAAGTTTGTTATAAAAATTTCAAAACCCATTGACCTAATTTCTATGGATTTAGAATTCTTAAATTGACTAATATCCGCTTCACCTTTTATGTTGGTACTCATAAAATATCCTTTCTCATGATCAACAATGGTTACCTGATCTAAAGGTTTACCATCATCTTCATTGATAATGGTAAGAATCTGAGCACTGGCAAAAAAAGTAAAAAAGATAAATAGTCCTGTTAAACTGTATCTATTGACAGTCATGATGATACTATTTATAAATTTCTCAATCCCCCAATTAGATGATTGGAGTTAAATTATGCAACAGTTAAAAAATTTAAACTTTTAAAAAGTTAAGCGGAGAAATATTCCGGTGGTGGGAAGGA
>JBILRD010000290.1:0-3590 GCA_044372845.1 Saprospira sp.
AAAATTTCTTCAGATACGGCACGCTCCCAGTTTCCTGTTGCTGCATTTCCAGATTCTGTCCATCCCAAATCCAAAATAAACTCATCTCTGTAACCTCTGTTTAGCCCAATAACAGGACCAGAGGAACCTTGATTGATGCCAATATTCTGAAGGACTGTTCTATATCCCCATTTACCGGCGAATACATCATAAACATCCATAAACATGGATGGAATCGTAAAGTTTCCATTTAAATCTGTAGTTGCCGTATAATTATAATTGGAGCTTTTTAATAAAACTTTAGCAGAAGCTACAGGAGTATTAGAATTGTCTAAATCAACAACTTGTCCAGTGAATGAAAAAGCTGTCATTGGCACCAATTGTACGTTTTGAACATTAACAACGCCACTTTGCAAATTTACAGAAATTGTTTTTGGATAGTAACCAGTTTTAGTATAAGTAACAGTATAATTACCTGATATACCATAACCAGTTTTATAATTACCATTCAGTCTTGAATCCTCAAAAACAGGCGTTGCATTTATGGTAACCCTTACAGTACCTAGTGCAGCATTCGTAAATGTATCAGTTATATTACCTTCCAACCAGCATGCTCTTTGATAATTAGGTTGTAAAATATGAAGACCAGTATTGATATCAGATGCTGCAATCAATCCAGAACTAAAATAAGGATATACGCCCCAACAACCAAAAAATCCTGTTTGGTTTTGTAAATATGTATCGTAACGAGCAATTTCTACCAAGTTATCCGGTCTGCTACCATCCAAAATTATTACACCGTCTGTATAATAAGAAACAGCTATAAAATCATTGCCTACAACATGAGCATTGTGGGGAATAACCCCAGTACCTCTAGTCTCAAAGGTTTGCCAACGATCTAATTCTACAATATTATTTAAATTAGAAATATCGTAAGATCCAACAAAAGCATTTGCTCGCTCATCAGTTGTGAATAAAGTTCTGCTATCATTTGTCAACCAAGCATTATGAGTGAAATTATTTGGTGTAGTTTGATTGGCTATATATACAGGATTTGATTTATTTCTGATATCATAAACAGAAAAATAGCCATCATAAATATTTGAATCCCATAAAGTATCATTTCTTATGTAACTGTCATGTGCATAAGTCGGAGGCAAAAATCCAACCAACTGAGGAGCTGCTGGATTAGCGAGACTGAATATCATAGTTTCACCGGCACTGATGTTTGTTCCCATCAAATACAAATAATTACCCTCCACATATAAGGTGTGAATACTTCTTAATGTATCTGTATCACCATTAACTGTTAACCTTGGTTTATAGAAACTATATGTTGTTGGATTGGGTAAATTTGATAAGTTAATAATCAAAAGACCATCACTGCAATTGTCACAACCAACGTAAGCATAATTGTTATAAGTTTTCAATTCTCTCCACATGGTATTAGCTCCAGGAATCAATTGAACTTGAGTTGGATTTGCAGGATTTGCCAAACTTACTATAGAAGTGCCAGTTTGTGTTCCTACAAGAGCATATTCTGTTCCAGTTGGTGAAGTCCAACCCCATATATTACTCAATTCTTGAGTATAGGCCCTGTAACCCACTCTGGTCATACCATAATTTGTTTGACCATACAAAGTGAAGCAAAATAAACTAAGACTTAAAAATGTAAGAAGATTTTTCATAGAAATAATGCTGTTTAGTATTTAGTTTTTTATGATTCTTAAAGTTTGATTTTCTAACTGTAAAAAATAAATTCCCTTTTCATATTGATTTCCAAGTTGAATTTGGTTTTTATTATCTGTGAGTTTTATACTTTCAACTAATTGACCAAGCAAATTGTAAATCGTCAGGTTATATCTCTTATTTTGATTAAAATTCAATATTTCATATTCAACATGTAGCTTTTCACCAAAAGGAATTGGGAATGCTCGCAAAGTTACAGAATTAGTTTCTAAATTATTTACATTTTCAACATTAGTTAATACAGATAATTCATTGACTTGAAATTTATCAATTGCTGCTTCCTGATAGTTTCTTGAATTTGAGTTTGTAAATTTAAATGATACGGACATATTATTTGTTAATCCAATATAATCTTGAATCCTGTAGTTTTTTTGATTAGACCAGTTATACAATCCATTAAAAAACTCATCGACCTTAATTTCATTTACACCGTTACTGATCCAAACTTGAAAGGTATCTCTGTTTACAGCATAAGTACTGTCAAAACTTGTGAACCAATAATAGAAACTAATATGAGGGTCATTATAGTTTGAAGTATTAAAAATTGGTGATGTTAAGACTGAATTTCCAGCATCTGATCGACTTTGACTAACTCCACTGACATAACAATATTTTCCGATATCGTTGTTTAAGTCGAATCTTGGCATCATACCAGACCATTGATAAGCAGTTCCTGGAATAACCCTCTCCCATGCTCCAGTATCTATTGTGCCACTCACTGTCCAACCAAAATCAAAATTAAAATCATCATAAATTGCCGTATCTAAATATAGAGTTGGCGTTGAATTTATATCAATGTAGGAAAGTTGCTCAGAAGAATTATAACCCCATTTTCCAGCCTGGAGGAAGTATTCTTCTTCAGGAACGACAATTGAGTAATCTCCTTGACTATTACAATTGGTTTCAAATTCATAAAAATCGGCTGAATGTTGGTATTTAACAAAAGCGTTTGGAACACCTTGAGCTAAGGAATTCGTTTCCAAAACCTCTCCATTTAAATTCAGCAATGCATTACTACGCATGCTTACGTTTAAAACAACAATACTATCGTTTATTAGTTGAACAGTCCTATATTCAGGAACATATCCATTTTTTCTAAATCTCACTTGATAAGAACCTGAACTATGATAACCGGTTTTGTAGGTTCCGTCTAATTTTGTATTGTCAGTAATTCCTGTGTTAACTACATCAATTAAAACATCAAAAATTGGCAAGCCTGTTGTTTGATCAGTTACCAATCCTTGTAGCCTGGCTGCTCTCTGGTAATTTGCACTAAAAATGTGCAGACCTGTATTGATATCTGATGCAACAATGTTACCTGAATTAAAATAAGGATATACTCCCCAACAGCCCTTAAAGCCATTTCCAAATGGTGGATAAGTATCAAAATGAGCAATTTCCACTAAATTATCAGGGTGTTTTGCATCTAAAATTATAACTCCCTCTGTGTAATAAGAAACAACAATATAATCATTGTGAACATGAACATTATGAGGTACCGGGTTGTATTCTCCATCAGTTTTAACCCTCCACTTATCCAACAATTTAATATCTGTCAAATCACTGACATCATATGCGTCAATATAAGAACCGGCTCTTTCATCGGCCGTAAAAAGATAGCGACTATTATCTGAGAGCCATCCATTATGCGTAAAATTATCGCTGGTGTTTTGAGTTGCCAGTAATTGTGGATTACTTCTGTTATTAACATCATAAACACTAAAATACCCTGCCAGAATATTCGCCGCCCACACTGTATCATTCCTTGCGTACATATCATGAGCATAAACATTTCCACAAGTGCCAAGATAAACCGGGTTCTGTGGATCAGAATTCAAATCAAAAATCAATGGCGCGCCATT
>JBILRD010000318.1:0-3405 GCA_044372845.1 Saprospira sp.
TCGACATACAGGGTATGTGCATTGAAAACCGTATCAGAACCAACAGTCAAATATTTATACTGATGGGTGATTGAGCTTGGCAAATTGGAAAGATCTGCAATCAATAAACCTTCATTAACTACTTCAGATACTACATACATATAGTTTCGAAAAGTTTTCAATTCCCTCCAAATGGTGTTGCCTCCATTAACAAAAGACAATTCAACAGGGTTTGTTGGATTTGTTATATCCACGATTGAGACGCCATTATAAACACCTACAAGTGCATATTCTCTATTGGTACTATCCGTATACCCCCAAATACTGCTCAATCTCTCTGGGTAGCTAAGCTGACCTAGACCAGACGTGTTCAAAGGCGAATTTTGCGCCACAAGACCGTTTAATGCCCAAAAAGCAATAAATATCAAATAATATATTTTTTTCATAACGCTATTTTAGATATAATTTGGGATATTCCATCCATTTGACTCTACCCGCTTTAAAACTGGTATCATTCCAATCTGATAAATCGAATCTAATATTAACAACTGCCGAAGTTGGAACATTATCTATCCTAACATCTTCAAATTCATTAACAAATTCAGTAATAAAAGGGTTGTGTCCAAATAAAAAGACATTATTTGTCTCTTTATCAAATTTCTTAATAATTAACCAGAAATTTTCGATTGACGCTTCATAGAGTTGCTCTTCTATTGTTATGTTCTCAACGGGATAATTGAGTTGCTTCGCAAAAATCACAGCAGTTGTTAGAGCTCTGTTGGCAGGACTAGAAATTATCTTATCAGGAATAAGATTTTTTTTGAAAAGAATTTCAGCCATAAAAGGAGCATCCCTTTCACCTCTTTTATTTAAAGGTCTTTCCAGATCGTCCATTTCTTCCGAATTTTTCCAGCTGGATTTTGCGTGTCTAATCAGAAATAAGCTTTTCATAAAAAATCTGTTCAATATTCTAATTATTTCAAAAATAACGAATAAAAAGGAAAATGTCGATTATTGTCTGGTCAAAACTGAATAATCATAACAAATATTGATTTTACTGAACTAAAAATTAAAACTAATTATTTATTATAATTGTATAATTAAATGACCAAAATCAATGCGATGAAGATTTACTGCGTGCCGGGACTAGCAAACGATAAAAGAATGTTTGAAAATCTAGCTCCAAATTTGATCAATCAAAATATCGAATTTTTGGAACATATAGAACCTGCTCATCCCAAAGAATCGATGAGAGAATATACTAGAAGATTGAGCTTAGGTATTGAAAATTTTGAAGAGAACTCAGTGATTATTGGGATGTCTCTTGGTGGAATTATATCTGTTGAATTATCCAAAATACTACCATTCCGAAAAGTTTTTTTAATATCAACTATCAAACATCCAAGTGAGTTTCCATGGCAAATAAAGCTAATAAAAAATTTACCCTTAGATAAAATTCAGATTACCCCCTGGTTGATTAGAAATACTTTAAAACCAGTATCTTGGATGCTCGGAGTTACCAATGATAAAGGCAGAAATCATCTTCAATCGATGATAAATGATGCCAGCGGAAATCATATAAAATGGGCTCAGTATGCTGCTGCTAAATGGGATAACAGGTTAATTCCTGATCACTATGTACACATACACGGAACAGATGATGAAATTTTTCCAGCACAAAATGTTAAAGCAACCCATTTTATAGAAGATGGAACTCACTACATGATTATGGATAGGGCCAGAGAAATAGCCATGATTATCAACGAAGAACTTCAAAAATTGAACTTCGAAAATCAACAATTGGCATCAAAAATGATATAAATCTTAAATATTTTTATCACTACTCCCTTTATCTCATTTCTGTTTACTTGTTTTATGATTTAATTTGAGCATCAAAATATCTGTGAACCGAATTCATGAGTTTCAATCAACAACCACCCTCTAAAAAAGAGGTAGAAATTATCGGAAAAATTTTCAAACCCTGGGAATGGTTAACCTCTCCTACTTTCTATGGTTTGGACAATATACCAACATCCGGACCTGTGTTATTCGTTGCAAATCATACCATCATGGGGGGATTAGATGTACCTTTGATTTGGTTAAAACTTTACAAAGAACAGGACATTTTTTTAAGAATGTTGGTTGACCATGCTCATTTTAAAGTACCAGTCATCAGAGAATTTTTAACAAAATTTGGAGAGGTGGAGGGTAACCGAGAAAATGCTGCTAATCTTTTATTAAATAATCAATACGTTTTGGTTTTTCCGGGTGGTGCCAGAGAAGCATTTAAGAAAAAAGGTGAAGCCTATAAGCTTTTATGGAAAGACAGAATAGGATTTGCCCAAATAGCCATACAAAATAATTGTCCAATCGTTCCATTGGCTTCTGTTGGACCTGAAGAATGCTATGATATTATCTGGGATGCAGATGATTACTTAAATTCACCAATTGGAAAATTTATTGATAAATTTGGCATCAGAAAAGATTTATTAGTACCGGTTGTAAAGGGAGTAGGCCCAACGCTGCTACCCAAACCGCAAAGATTTTATTTTCATTTCGGAGAAGCTATTTACACAGATAAATTTGAAAGAAACGATTCGGTTAAAAACGCATCTGAATTGAGAGATCTGGTTAAAGATTCACTTCAAAAGGGAATAGATTTTTTAAAAGTCGAAAGAGAAAAAATTGAAGAAAAAAATCAATCCAATCTTAAGGAAAAATTAAGTAGATTCTACCCTTTTATGAGGAATAAATAAAACACTATTCTTTCATAAACATCCATTTCATTATTTCTCTCAGTGTTGTTTTTTTACCATACAATAATATTCCAGCTCTGTAAATTCTACCGGACATCCATATGAACAACCAACATGTCAAAACAAGTAGTGTGATGGAAAGTAAAATTTGCCATAAAGGAGGTTCAAAAACTACCCTTGCTGGCATTACAATCGGAGAAAACAATGGAAAAATGGATGCAAAAACTCCTAGACTACTGTTTGGGTCTTCTATAACTGCAATACCTACGTAAAATGCTAAAATAACCGGGATAACAACTACCATTGTCAATGATTGACCCTCTCCCCAATCATCTCCCATAGCTGCTCCGATAGCTGCAAAAATGGAAGCATAAAGGATATAACCAGCAACAAAAAATAATAAAAAGAAAAATATAATCTGAAAATAATTAAAAGACCAAAGTTCATCCATTGCAGACATTATTGTTTCTACATCTGAACTACTCAATTGATCTTGACCAGCAAAAGATGTTTTGCTGATTTTATTAACAAAGAATAAACTAACAACAGTATTTAAAATTGGAATTGTAATCAACCAAATACCAAACTGTGTCAACCCAACTGCACCCACTCCAATTATCTTTCCAAGCATCAATTCAAAAGGTTTAACAGATGATATTATAATTTCTAC
>JBILRD010000097.1:0-6952 GCA_044372845.1 Saprospira sp.
TTCCAAAGTCCAATACATAACTTATTGTTTGTTTATAGTTTATGAAATATTTTTATTATGAAAAGTTGCTAGTTTTTTAAAAAAGCGTACAAAGATATGTTTTAATTATTGATTGTCAAAATTTAAGGCAAGTTATAATTGAGATTTGAATTTTTTAAATAATTCCCAAATTACTATACCAAGACTTACAGAAATATTTAGGGAATGTTTTGTTCCAAATTGTGGAATTTCTATACTGCCATCTGATAAAGCCAACACCTCGTCTGATACCCCATCAACTTCATTTCCGAATATAATAGCTATTTTAATATCAGCTTGCCAGTTAAATTCATGAAGTAGTGTACTGCCCTCGGTTTGTTCTATGGACCAGATCTCGTAATTGTTTTTTCGATACGATTCAATAGCTGAAGTAGTCTCCTCAAAGTATTTCCATTCAACCGACTGTTCGGCACCTATGGCTGTTTTTAATATTTCTCTATGAGGTGGGGTAGCGCTGATTCCACATAAAACTAGCTCGCTAACAGCAAAAGCATCAGCAGTTCTGAAAGCAGAACCTACATTCAATGCAGATCGCACATTGTCCAGAATAACAACTAAAGGAATCTTTTTTTGCAATTTGAACGCTTCCACACTTAACCTGTTCAAATCATCTAATTTTCTTTTCAGCATAATTTTTTTTTCAAAGGTAATAACTCAGTTGTAATAATCATTGAGATTTTGTAATATCGTAACTTCAAAATCAAAGGATGAAAATATTTTTTACGCTTATATTATCTGTTTGTTGTTTCTTTTATTCTTTTGCTCAAATACTGCCAAAGGGACAATATTTTGAAGCCGGTTTCAATGTAGGAAAGATTTATAAGCATTCCCCCAAGATAGTCATACCATTAAGTGAGTTAAAACCTGTTTTGGGTGCAGAGCTGACGTGGGAAATGAAAACTTTCGGAAAAAAACACTGGAACCAGCTCAATGGTTATCCGCGACTTGGTTTTATATATTCTTTTCAGGATTTCAGAGACGATCGGTTGGGTTGGGGGATGGGTCTTATGCCTTTTGTATCAGGGAGGTTTTTTAAGATAGGCCCAGTAGAGCTATTTGGAAGAATGGCAATGGGCATTAGTTATGTTTCAAAACATTATGACGCATATACCAATCCTGAAAATAATATCATTGGTTCGCATATCAATAGTAATGTTGCATTCAGATTAGGTTTAGGAATTGATGTTCATAAAAAAATTGAATTGAGACCAAGTTTTAGTTTCACGCATTATTCAAATGGTGCTTCTCAATTTCCTAATCTTGGGATCAATGTCATGTCTTTTCACTTAGGAGTGCTTTATAAAGATAATCCCATAACTGAGGAAGATAAAATCAAGCATGAAAAATCAGCTCCTAAAAAGGGGAAAGTTATTTTCAATCCAGTATTTGGAATTGGAATAAAAGAAATAGGAAGAACCTACCGCGGTCCAAAATTTCCGGTGATCTTAAGCAGTTTAGAAGCCGGTTTGTTTCTCTCCCGAAACAATATGTTTAAGATTGGTGTTACCCATGAATACAATGCTTCGGACTATGCTTTTGTCAATAATAATGTTGGAGGAAACAGTCAGTCGGCTGTTGAAAAGGCCAATAGATTTTTGTTTTACATAGATGATGAAATTTCTTTGGGTCATATCAGTATTATAGGGCAGATAGGGTATTATTTTAACAATGCTCCCGTAAAACTACCATTTACAAGGATAGGTTTTAAAGTCTATCCTTTGGATCCAGTAAAAAATAGAATTGCTCCTTACATTGGACTTCGACTGAAGGCTCATGCCATTACAGCGGAATATTTTGATTTGATTTTCGGCTGTTTGATACGATAAATTCGATAGGGGAGGGGTTTAAAATAGATAAAATGGAAAGAATTTTAATAAGCGGTGCAACTGGTTTGGTTGGTCAGCAATTGTGCAAATTGCTTTATCAGGAAGGATATGAAATCAATATCCTGAGTCGTGGTAGCGGAAATAATCGAAACTATCATTATTACAAATGGGATCTTGAAGCTAATTATATAGATGAATCGGTTTTTGAAAAAAAAATAGATTACGTTATTCATCTGGCAGGAGCTGGTATTGCCGATAAATTATGGACAAAAAAAAGGAAAGCAGAAATTATTTCAAGCAGGGTAGGGGGTATTGATTTATTGTACAAGTGTCTGCAAAAATTAACCTTCAAACCCAAAGCCTTTTTGTCAGCCTCTGCCATTGGAATTTACGGAAATAGAACAGATAATAGAATACTAGATGAATCTACAACCATCCACAAGGATTCAAATGAGTTTTTGGTTCAAAGTTGTTTGGACTGGGAAGCCGCCTCAGATAAAATTGAAGCTCTTGGTATAAGAACTATCAAATTCAGAATCGGTATAGTACTTTCAACTCAGGGAGGTGCTTTGGTCAAAATGATGATGAGTCGTCAGTTAAGAATTTTACCATATTTTGGAAATGGGAAGCAGATGTATTCCTGGATTCATATCGAGGATTTATGTCGATTGGTTTTACATTTAGTAAGAAAACAGGATTCTAATGGTATTTATAATGCTGTATCACCAAAACCTGTTTCCAATAAGGAAATGACGATGAATATAGCCAAGGCATCAGGTTATAAATCAATTTTTGTTCCTGTTCCAAAAATAGCTTTGCAAATGGCTATTGGCGAGATGTCCTCGGTTGTACTAGACAGTACGAATGTTTATCCTAAGAAGATTTTGGAGGAAGGCTTTGTTTTTAATTTTTCTGATAATACAACTGCTATTCAAGATCTTTTAAATAGAAAGATATAAAAAAGGGAGCCATCACAGCTCCCAATTCATATTTTAAAGTCTTGGTATTTTTATTTCCTGATTAGTTTCCAGGCTGATTTTATCCAATTGGTTGTAATCTCTTATTTTGTCCCAGCTGACGCCATATTTTCTGCCAATAGAGAATAATGTTTCTCCGTTTTCAACATTGTGTATTACATATTCTTTTTCAGATAAAGCAGGGGCAGTATTTACCTTAGATTCATTATTGTTGATTTCAGATTCAGGCTCTAAACTAAAATCTGATTTGTCCTCAGCGGGGAAGCTGATATTTTCAAATTTTTCGTCATTCTCTGTTGAGGAATTAACTTGTTTAGCTGGATTATAAGTCTCATTCGAATAGACAGGAACATCTAATTTTAAAGAGTTGTTGACTTTGTCAGTATTGATTTTTTGTTCTTGTTTCTTTTCCTCAATTATCTTTTGATTTGGAGTGGATTCCTCGAATTGAATATCTCTTTCAATTTCATAGTTGGATCTTGTTTTAGGAGCAGTGGTAGCTTTGTCATTCAATAGAACAACTTCTCCAACTTTTGGTTCCTGACCTTCCTTGAGTAAATTCCTTTCCAATAAGTCACTAATTTTCAAGCCATAGTATTGAGCAATTTCATACATAGTTTCATTGGCTTCAATTTTGTGGAAGCTTTCGATTCCTTTATATTTTTGTTTCTTGGGTTGTATATAACAATATTGATAGGATACTAATTTATCACCATCAACCAAGTCGTTGAAAATTAAAAATTTACGATAAGGAATATCAAATCTGGCAGCAAATTCTAAAGCAGTTTCGTTTTCCCTGGCTACAGCATAGGTGATACCATTTTGTTGAAAAAGACCTTTTTGATATTCTTTGAAAATATTACTTCTGGTTTTTCTTCGAAGTTGACGATTTAAGTTTTGAGGAGTAACATAAATTTCAGAGCCATTTTCCTCATTATTCATTTCAAAATTATCAATGTCAACCATTGACATGGCCAAATCATATTCGTAGAGTCTGTGTCTTTGAATATTGGCGATTAGTTTTTTTGCATAAGCTGAATCTGTAGCATATCCAGCTTTTTTTAATCCATGAGCCCAACTTTCATAGTCAGTAATGTCAAAACTGAACAATTCCTTATATCTGTCTTTTAAAAGAAATTCAGAATGATCAACATAGGATGTTTCAGCATTGTCATATTTTCTAAAACAAGACTCTGTTGGATCGTCATCCCACATATAAAATGTTTCACCAGTCCAGTTTTTGTGACATTTAATACCAAAATGATTATTAGCTTCTGTGGCAAGTCTGCTATTGCCATTTGAAGATTCATGAAGACCTTGAGCAAGCGTAATACTTGCAGGTATTTGTTTGCGCTCCATTTCTCGGATAGCAATTTCTTTAAATTTTTCAATGTATTCTTGTGCTGTCATTTTTTTCTGAGCAACAAGTGTCGTCTGAGTTTGACCAGAAATTAAAAAATTGATCATAAGAAGACTTATGGCAATCGTTTTGATTGTAGCAGACTGGTTAATTTTTTTGTACAACATTGTATTGAATATTTAGACGGTAAGAGCTATCTTTTTACTTACCTATTGATAAATTACTTTCTTACAATTGGTTTTTTGTTTGCATTTCGATTTAAAAAAATGAATTCACCTTTCAAGGGTTCTTCTCCCTTTTTCATCAAGTTCATTTGATATAATTTTGAAAGTTTAATCCCATATTTTTGAGAAATCATAAACATGGTTTCTTCTCCATTTACAATATGAGGGTTAACTTCATTTACCAGAGTATTGTTTTTACTTTCAAGGTATATGTATGTTCCCTCTATCAGGTTTAGTTCTTGAAAACTGTCCAGATCATTGTAGTTTCTCAAGTCTGATGGACTAACACCGTAAGCGTGAGCTAGATCTGAAATGCTATGATTTGAATTGAAAGTTGTTGCTTTAATTCCATTGTTATAAAAAATACCATCAGAATTTTTTGCTTGTTTTTTGTAAAATTCTACTTTGACAATTTCCTTGGTAAATTGTATTAACTGTTCCTGAGAATATTTTATTGTACCAATTTCATTCTTTAATTGGTCAATTATTTGATTTTGACCAGATAAAAATTTATCAAGATTATCAACTTTTTGAGATAATATCAAACTGTTATTTTGTAATGTTTTGATATTTGAAATCTCTTTTTTTATTTCAAGTTGAGCATCAAATAATTGTTTCTGTATATCCAGTGTTTGGGCTAATGTTTGCTCTAAAAAGTTGATTTTTGAGTTTAAATTTTCGAATTCTAATGTTTCTTTGACAGGTTCATTAGCTGCTGAATTTTGAATTATATGAACAGGAGTTTCAATTTTATCTATTTTTTTGAAAATAGTACGCTTGTCATATTTTTGTAACTGATGTTGTTCGATAAGTTCAATCAATTTATTGGCATAACTGGGATCTGTAGCATATTTTGCTTTCGAGAGTCCATTTGCCCAATATTTATAATCAGTATTTTTAGAGTTAAATAAAAAACGGTAATTTTCTCTGTTCTCTAAAAAATCAGAGTGGTCAATATAGGATTGTTCAGGGTTGTCATAAACTCTGAAGCAGTGAACTTCATTTTTAAAGCCTTCTTTGTTTTTGTATTCTTTTGTATTGTGGTAATATTTTGAGCCATGCCAATCATTATGGCATTTGATTCCAAAGTGGTTTTTGGCAGATTTGGCAAGGTCACTTTGCCCAAACCTAGACTCAAGCATACCCTGTGCCATGATAATGCTGGCAGGTATTCCTGTTCTATTCATTTCGCTGATTGCAATTTCAGAAAAAACACGAATATAGTCATCAGCCAGACGACTATCCTCAAGACTGCTGATAGGATTAACAGCCTTTGATTGACCCATGAATAAAACATGTAAGGTCATAAGTACCAGTAGTGTATGGACAGGTCTCATTGCCATAACTAATAATTAAGGTCATTTTATACAACAAATTTCAGGCAAAGCCAGAAAGCTTGTCGTGATTGTCATTATGTGTAGGTCTTCACTCCCCCGGTCAAAAGGGAATTCTTATTGTCTTTTTAAATCTTTTTCCTTGCGGAAAGGGTCATAAAAATATGTAACGGAATTTTCATAACAAAATTTTAACTAAAAATATTTTAAAAAAAATGAAAAAAATACTGTTTTAGAGCAAATAAAAATTCAAAATAATGATCATTTTAACATAATATTCTTGTTTTAAGTACGATATAAACTGGATTTTTATATTTTTTTGTTAACAAAATACAAAACGTTAAGAAATGTTAAAAATATTAACACTTTTTGCTTTTATGTAGAATAAATGATCATGTTAAAGGTAAAATTGATCTCTATGAGTTTTTTTGATTAAATAATTTCATATATTTAGATTGTTATCGGGCTTATATAGAAATTTCCTTAATTGGTATGTTTTTTGCCTTATGGTCACTAAAATAATCTTCTAAGATGCTTTCTCTACGATTTATCATAATGCTGTCTTTTTTTACATCCATTACTCTAGTGAATATTCAAGCTCAGATTAAGGCGGATGATCTTGTGCTAAAAGTTAATAAATCAGCAAAAAAGTTAGAAGTTTACAAAAGATCTGATGGATCCAACATCACTTCACAACTCAGAGTAAATAGAATCTCAATTGATATCTTTGACAAAGAGGGAGAATATGCAGGTTCTATTGAATTAAAGGATTGGGCAATACCTTTGGATGAATTTTCACCTGATGAAATTATTAAAATCACTATTATTAGTCTAACTGTCACTCAAAGCGGCCAGACAATAGAGCTAAAGGATATTCGACTCAATTTGTAGCTATGGATTCACTTCAATCCAATAGGGCATTTAAATATGGTGACGGCATATTTGAAACCTTTCGCTACTCCAATTCAAAAATTTATTTTATCGAGGACCATTTTGAGAGACTTAAGATGGGTTTTAAACTACTCAGTCTACAGGAGCCACAAAATTTTTCATTGTCTTGGCTGAGAGATTTGATTCACAGCTATATAAGAATAAATGCAATTGATCAAAATGCTAATCTTAGATTTAGAATTAGCTTTTGGAGAGATGGAGCTGGACTCTATACGCCTGATAGTAATTCTGTAAAATGGTT
>JBILRD010000098.1:0-6942 GCA_044372845.1 Saprospira sp.
CGGGATATTCCATCAATGATTCGTTGAGCTTGGTAATAGACTCCAAATCCAAATGCGATGTTGGTTCATCCAAAACAAGAATATTACCTTCTTCAAGCATTACTTTTGACATCAGACATCTTACTTTTTCACCTCCCGAAAGTACATTACAAGACTTTTGGGTTTCCTCTCCAGAGAATAACATTCTACCTAAAAATCCTCTGATGAACGTCTCATCTTTTTCTTGAGAAAATTGACGCAACCAATCCACCAGATTCAAGTCAGAATTGAAATATCTGCTGTTTTCATTGGGCAGATAAGAAAACTTGACAGTGACACCCCAATCTGCAGAACCGTTATCAGATTTCAAACCATCTTCTTCTACCAAACATTCAAAAAACTTGGTAAGTGCTAATGAATTTTTAGACAAGAAAGCAACCTTTTGACCTTTCTCCACTGTAAAAGTTACCTTGTCAAAAAGCAATTCAGATGCCAAACTGTATTTAAGATCTCTAACAGATAAAATTTGATCACCAACCTCTCTGTTTTGCTTGAAGATGATACCCGGATATTTTCTGGTAGAAGGTTGAATTTCATCCAGATTCAATTTATCCAAGGCTTTTTTACGGCTCGTTGCTTGTTTTGCTTTGGAGGCATTAGCAGAGAATCGGGCGATAAAGTCCATTAACTCTTTTCTCTTTTGCTCGGTCTTTTTTGTTTTATCAGCCATCTGTCTGGAAGCTAGCTGACTAGATTCGTACCAGAAAGTATAATTACCAGTAAATAAAGATATTTTCATTCTGTCCACATCTGCGATATGCGTACAGACAGCATCCAGGAAGTGACGGTTGTGGGAAACAACAATGACTGTATTTTTAAAATCTGCCAGATAATTTTCTAACCACATGATAGTTTCAGAATCCAAGTCGTTGGTAGGTTCGTCGAGAATTAGTACATCTGGATTTCCGTACAATGCCTGAGCCAATAACACACGAACTTTTTGGTTGGTATTCAATTCTTTCATCTGTTTGTGATGAAGATCTTCGGTAACTCCCAAATTACTCAATAATTCAGCAGCTTCGCTTTCTGCATTCCATCCACCCATTTCGTCAAAATCTGCACTGAGTTCTCCGGCTCTTAGGCCATCTTCATCACTAAAATCCTCTTTAAGATATATGACATCCAGCTCGGATTTGATATCGTATAATTTTTTATGGCCCATCAAAACGGTATCCAAAACAATAAATTCATCGTAAACGAAATGGTCCTGTTTTAAGACAGACATCCTGGTACCCGGATCTAAAGAAATTTGACCGGTTGTAGGATCCATTTCACCGGAAATTATTTTCAAAAATGTCGACTTACCGGCACCATTGGCACCAATTACACCATAACAATTACCTCCTGAAAAAACTACATTTACTTCGTCAAAAAGAATGCGCTTACCGAAACGCATGGAAAGATTATTTACTGATAACATGTTAAAATTATATGGTTGAACTATTACTTATACGGTTAAAAATAATCTTAGAAATTATGATTCCAAAATCGAGCGCAAAGTTAGTAATAAAAAGTCAAATTATTTCAGTTAATATTTTAGTACATTTTATTGAAAACTATTTATTGTTTAGATGTTTAAGGGCTTCTCTGATTGTCAGATTACTCAATTTTTCTATATTTTCATTTACAAAGGACAAAACCGCCTGAGGATTGGTCTTTGCATATTCTCTTAATGCCCAACCCTGTGCTTTTCGAATAAAAAATTCCTTTTCATGAGCAGTTTTTAAGACATATTCAAACAATCGTTCGGCGTTCGTTTTATCCTTGTATTTCAATTGATATAGAATAGCGGTTCTTCTTAGCCACATATTCTCTGATGATATCCATTTGTCAGGGTAAGTTAGTTGAAAACTGCTTTCTTTAAGAAGTAATTTTCCAATTAAATTAGCAGCAATGTAGTCGATACTGTCCCACCAAGACTGATTTACCACTAGATATTCCAGAAAATCTATATCTTTAAAAGCATTCTTTTTGATCGGTTTTTCCAGCAATTGCATAGCAATGTAATGTAATTCCCGGTATGGTTGATTCCATAAATCTTTAACCAACAGGATTAAATCTTCGCCTTCAGGAATTGCATTTAGCTTGAAAAATTCTTTGGTTTTCTCCTCTCTTTGTTCTTTTTTAAGGCCCAGGAACTCAAATTTATATTTCATGTATTTTGACATTGCAAGAGCATCCTCTGCTATGGCAACTTTTTTGAATTCTTCGATGATTAGTGATGTCAACATAAAATCTAACCTTCTTGTATTTGTTATGAATAAATTGTATAATTTGAGATAAAATTAAAATCAAACAACAACATGACCTATACAGACCCAGAAAATTTAATACAAAAAAAAGGATTCAGTATCACTGAAACTTCCTACAATCTTATTATTGATAAAAAATGGAATATACTTTTGGGCGTTATATGTACTTTTTTTGGAATTATCTGGCTTCTGGTGAATGGGTTTATCAATTACGAATGTTTTGTAAATATTGAATTTTCAGAAACAAATCAATTCCTATTCTATATTCAAATAATTTTTTTTACGCTGCCAATTATTTTTCTAATTCTTGGCACTTTTATAATTTATTTTGGAATTGCAATTTTGGTTAATAAAACTAAAATAATTGCAGAATCAGACACCTTAACCATCCAACATGGGCCCATGCCACTGTTTTTCAACAACATATCCGTACACAAATCAAATATCAAACAAATATATTTTAAAGACTTTCATATAAACAAAAGAACCAATTCTAAAACGCTTTACAGATTAGAGTTTATCAATTCAAAAGGGCAAAGCATTTCATTTTTAGGCAAAATATTGGGCTTTGATGTTCTTTGGTTTGAGAGATTGGAAGCGGAAGAAATTGAATCCAAACTGGAAAAATATTTTAATATCAAAGATGAAGCTGTAGCCGGTGCACAAAACAATAAAAATAGCGCTGAAGAAATAATTGACACAGAAAAGACAAATCATGAAGGTCTACTGCCTGTTCCTGAAACATTGATAATTGAAGAAAAAAATAATGAACTGTTTATCTTTAAAAGCTGGCGGACATTCATGGTAATTTTTCAAATATTTTTTGCAATAATTTGGAATACAATTGTTTTTTCTTTTTTCGGAATTGCCATTTGGGGAATGTTCATGGTATCTTCTGATTTGATTTACCTCCTAATTTTTAGTTTGCCATTTGTTGGCGTAGGCATATGGATAATCCTGACTATTTTAGCTAAGATATTCAATAAAACAACTATTTATTTAAATTCAGATGTTTTAACCGTAGAAAATAAACCTGTTAAGATTTTTAAAAATTATAAATTCAAAACAGCAGATATTACCAAGATAACCGTGGAAGAAAGAATACGATATGAGAGAAGAGCCCAGTATATTTACTATGTAATTATCTTACATTTTAAAAATTCAAAACCAGTTGTTTTATTTAAAAACTTCAGGTTTAGTCTATCTCATGATGAGTCCTTTTTTATTCAACAAAAGATTGCCCGAGTATTAAAATTGGAAAATTTAAACAATTGATGATGAAAGAATTAGACAATAGCCACTTCTTTCCAGAAGATGATGAGGTAAATTGGGATGATATTGAAAAGGGAGAAGATGAACATGAAGAAGATTATAATGACATCCCCGATCTTGATCTCTCCGAATTAGAATCAAATGATATTGAGGAATTGGCTTTTGGGGGTAAAAAGTTTGATACTAAGCAAACAAAATACGAAGACATTCGGCTGGAAAGGCGAATCGCAAGACTTGACATAACCAAAAATTCAGAGGAGGACCACAGACATCTTAATCGGTTTACAAAAAAGGAACTGGAAGACCAATTAAAAAGAGATTATAAATACATGAAAGGGAAAGGTTATTTTATGGTTCAACCCTTTCTGATTTTGGATGAATATTCCTTCAAGCTAAAAGAAAATGATTCGGATGTCATCAGAGAAGATGGCAAAAATGTAGAGGAGGATCTCGTTTTAGTCATCGGAAGATTGCCTAAATTTAAAAATACCGAGGAATTCAAAGGGAAAGCTTATGTCCGTGGTGAGATTATGTTCATAAAACCAGGAAAATATGATATCGGTGATTTAAAACCTCATTTTGCACTGGTCATCAAGAAAAAACATAAGGTTATCAAACAAGCTAAAATTAGAGTGAGAGACTTATTTGATATAATCAGAAATGAGTTGCAAAACGGAAAGCCTTTTGTCATTTATGAAGAATTTCCCAGATTGATTATCTGAGTTGATTAAAGCTTAATTAGTTTTTTTGTGATGAAGCCTTGATCAGTATGAATTTTAAGAAGGTAAAATCCTGTTGAAAATGCAGTCAAATCTATGTTTAAATCAGTGCCCTCTAATATTTTTTCTCCATGAGCCGAATACAAATCCCATTTTTGAACCGAACAATTTTTGCTTTCTATGTAAAAAAGGTTTTCAGAAGGATTAGGAAAAATATAGATCGAAATATCGGGCTCATCCAAAAGCTCAGTGGATGTATTATCAAAACCGTTCAAGCAAGAAATCCATCCATCTGAAAATCCTTGAGCAGTTAGTAGTTGATTATCTATAAACATATTTTGCTGAAAAGTCCCGCAAGCATGAACCCTATTATTAAAAGTTGCCATGCCATTGATTTGATCATTAGCAGTTCCTCCAAATGTCACTGAATTTTCTAACAGAGCAGATAAACTATCAATCTCAAAATAGAAAGCATCAAATCCACCATTGGTGTAGTGCATTTGAGTTGCTCCCAGTAAGGAATCTTGAAAATAACCGCCTATAAAAACCTGATCATCTAAAAAAGTTAAATCAAAAATATAACAATTAGCTTTTGTATTGGACTGACCAACAGCCAGCGGAACGCCATCCAAATTTATTTTAATCCAAAAAGCGTCGTAAAACCTTCTGGCTGTAACCAGTTGAAAAGTATCGATATTCAAAACAGCGACAAAGTCTCCGGCCATCCAAAGCGTTTGTCTGTCAGGTGACAATCTCAGTTTTTTTGGATTAGAGTCGTAAACGCCACCCCATCTTTTGGATTTTATCCAGTTACCGCTACTATCAATTTGGGCAAATAGAATGTCTGTATGCAAAAAACTAAAGTAGTAGACAGTATCCGGCATGTAAAGGCTGTCAATGAATTCAGCAGCAACCCAGGCTGAGCCATCTTCCAAAGGAGCTACAGAATTTGCCTTGGCCCACCTAGATTTAGGGGTTTTTTGAAGCCATTGAAACTGAGCATTACCCGTATGAAGTTTTGCAACAAAAAGATTGTAAGTACTTAAACTATACAACGACTCATTTTGGTAAAAAAGACTATCGTTAAAATCCCCAGAAAGCCAAAGAAAACGGTTATCAGGACTGATCTGCATATCCAAAACATTATTTGCTCCCTTTCCCAATAACAACTCCGCCCAAAGAACCTGAGCCTGACTATTGATTTTACAAATAAAATGGGAAACGGTATTGCTCTGAAGCTGAAAAGAACCCAGATTTAGTACACCGGAAAAAGTACCTGAAAGATAAATATTTCCTGTGCTATCTGAAGCAATGGATTTGAGTATGTTATTGGAACTATTTCCGATGCTCAGGGAGTTTATTTCTTGTTGGGTAGAGTCGTACCAGCAAAGAAAAATATCAAAACCACCTTGAGAATTCAATTGATTAGCAGCCAGATTTATTTGTTGCTGAAAAATACCTCCAACAACAAGTCCATTTTGAATGTTAACAAGATGTGTTGCAGCGTCGCCACCTGCTCCACCAATTCTATTTGCCCAATTGCATTGCTGTCCTTTTAGTGGTAAAAAGAATAAAGAGCAAGTAAGTAAAAGGATATGTTGGATTGTAAATTTCAAAATTTATTAAAATATTATCGCTGTTTACATCTTAAGTTAAATCAATCTCAAATATTACCAACAAAAGATTTATTTTTGCGTTCAAATATAACGATAATCAGCTTAGTTAAGTTACTATACTGTTTCAAAATACAGCTTTATGAAAAAGACTCATATTATTGCCCTAATTGTTATCGCTGCTGCCATAGCGATTTTGGTAACCATGTTAGGTGATTTTGCTCCTTACAGCAATTTTACCGAGGCATCAAAAGATCCAGACAGAACGCATACAGTGATAGGTCATTTGGTACCAAACAGTTGCGATTACGACCCTAAAGTAAACGCCAATTCATTCTCCTTTGTGATGAAAGATGAAAAAGGGGTTGAAAAAAAAGTGGTCAGTCTTTCTGAAAAACCATACGATTTTGAAAGATCCGAACAAATTCAAATTAAAGGAAGCATAAAAGATGATGTTTTTGTTGCTACCAGCATGCAATTAAAATGTCCTTCTAAATATCAAGATCAGGCAATTCAGAATTCCAAAACCAAAGAAGCAAGATCCTAATTGGAAAAGCTTTTGATTATCACTCAAATCACAACCTCATAATGAATTTTATTGGCGAGCATCTTTGGCCGGGCTATATAGGTCATTTATTGATTATACTTGCTTTTAGTACAAGTATTTTATCAGCATTATCCTATAGTTTTGGAACTAACAGTAGCAATGAAATTGCAGCAAAAAGCTGGAAACTGATTGGAAGAAGCTCCTTTATTATTCATGGACTATCAATACTTTCAGTAATAGCCATTTTGTTTTACATTATGATCATGCGCTATTATGAGTATGAATATGTATGGGGACATACCTCAGATGATTTGCCATTCCAATATATCTTTTCAGCATTCTGGGAAGGTCAGGAAGGTAGTTTTTTGTTATGGATGTTTTGGAATATTATCCTAGGTTTTATTTTGCTTTTCACTGCTAAAAAATGGGAAATGCCTGTTCTGGCTACATTGGCGATAGTTCAAGCGTTTTTGAGTTCTATGATTTTAGGATTTTATGTT
>JBILRD010000100.1:0-6857 GCA_044372845.1 Saprospira sp.
ATAAACCCTAACAGACAAACTAAACTAAGCCATATTCTGCAAAATAGCAAGTTGGCAGAAAACCAGATTGATAAGCATTCCAAATGGTGGTTTAGTGTATTGGATATTGTCGGGATTTTAAATGAAGAATCAGATTACTCCAAAGTTCGTAATTATTGGAAATACCTGAAAAATAAACTCAAGAAAGAGAATAACGAATTGGTTAGTGGCACTAACCAGTTGAAATTATTTGCCCCTGATGGTAAAAAACGATTAACCGATACATTGGACAGTAATGGGGTTATAGAATTGGCAAAACATTTTCCCAATAATAGGTCAAGAAAGTTTTTAGACTGGTTTCTTTACAACGATAGCAGCATTGACGGACAAAGTAAAAAGAAGGCTTACACTCTTTTTGAGAGTAATCTCATCAATGAATTTGAAGTGGGTACAAGCAAAGGCTTACAACAAATTCATGCCTTTATCTTTGGAGGCTTATATGACTTTGCCGGTAAGATCAGAGAGAAAAATATTTCAAAAGGGGGGTATCAGTTTGTATACGCGCAATACTTAAAGAGTACATTGCTACAGATAGACGCAATGCCGCAAAATACATTCGAAGAGATAGTATTGAAATATACAGCTATGAACAAAGCTCACCCCTTTATGGAGGGCAATGGCAGAAGTGCAAGAATATGGTTGGATTTGTTGCTAAAAAAACAGCTAAAAAAATGTGTGGACTGGAGTAAAATAAGCAAAGAGCACTACATGAATGCTATGATAATTAGCACAGTTGATGGCAGTGTTATTATGCAACTTTTAGGCGCTGCCCTGACCAATAAAATAAATGACAGAGAAATGTTTATGAAAGGTATTGACTATTCCTATTATTACGAAGAATGATAAAACAAAGCATAGGAGTTTCCTATGCTTTATTTTGTGTTTTTATGAACATCGAAAGTAGTAATCCAATAGCCACCACCACATCAACAACATTCCACAATTCCCGGCCCAGAGCTATCTTGAAAAATGGCTGAAATAATAAAGCCAACCCGATGTAGATGATCATCTCCGTTTTATTTTCTTTTTGACTGGATTGGTAGGCCAATAGGGAGAATCCTATCAGTCCAACTATCCTGACCAGCTCGTAGTAACCGTATGGCATGTCTGCGAGACAGAGTAGGAAGAGGATGGAGAGGATGAGTTTAATGGTGGTTGTCATCTTTTTTTGAATCGGAAGATGAATTAGTTATTATATTTATCAACTCAAATTGAGGCAGTTCAGTAGCCTCAAAATATTGTTTTGTAATTTTATCAAGGATGGTATTTGTTATAATATCCTCTTCTAAAAAAAATTCAAAATCAGGAAATGAATTCAAAATAACATCATCAGTAACTTTAAGTCTATGTCTTATATTTTTGAAAAATTTAATTTCTGAATATTCTACCTGATCATCTGCTTTAATTGTTTTAATTGCAAAATCAATTAACGTTAATTCCTCTTGTTCAGAGAGTTTAGAGCTACTAAGCAAATTAAAATAATGCTGAATAAATTCTTTTCCTCCGTTGTTAATCTTGTTTACAAGTGAATTGATTTCTTCTTGAAAATTGAAATTTAAAAATAATGGTGAATTTTCACACATTGGTTTTATTATTGCAATTTCTCTGTCATCTATGTGACCATCTAATGCCATACAACAAAATGCTGTTTTTAGCAATAGATTCCTGATGCTGTTTTATAAAGTCTATAGCTTCACTTAATTTTTTAAGGGCTTTATTGAAATTTGAAAAACGCTGTTCCCAGCGAAAATTATTTTCAGTCATTTTTTTCTAATGTTTTGATTTATAAAACATTTTATCTACGTACAACCTTCTTTGATAATAGTGGGTTTATCAAAATTACCCTTTTTTGTCTGTTTTTATTTCTAAGTATAGAACATATTTAAACAGAGTACTCCATTTTCACTCCACAGTCCTTATCTTTGTACCATATCATAAAGACAGATTCCGGCCGTGAACATTCAGTACAAAACTTCGAAAAAAGCAAAGAACCTTAGAATCACCGTCAAAGACGATCAGGTGATTGTCACCAAACCGTTTCTGATGATGAATACTCAGGCTGAAGCTTTTGTAAGAAAAAATGTATCCTGGATTGAAAAAAAGCTGGCTGAACTCAAAGAGAAAAATAAAAACAAGGTAGCCTCTTATCAATTTGGCTCTGAATTCAAAACCAAAATGACAACACTCCGAGTATTGGAATCGGACTTGGAAAAGCCTTACCTAAAACAACATAGAGATTTTTTGGGGCTATACTTGCCAGGTTATGTCAATATTGAAGAGGATCATTGGCAGGAATTGATTAAAGGGCAGATCGAGGAGCAGCTTAGAAGAGAGGCAAAACATTATCTGGTCAACAGAACTCATGAAATTGCCAAGATTAAAGGAATTGAAATTGGCAAGGTTAGTATCAGAATTACCAAATCAAGATGGGGAAGTTGCTCTTCAAGAAATGATATCAGCCTCTCTGCTTATTGCATGACTTTACCGGAGGATTTGATCGATTATGTAATCTTTCATGAGCTGGCACATGTCAAAGTAAAAAACCATTCCAATAATTTCTGGAATCATTTAGAATCTTTGCTACCAGGGGCGTTAAAGTTGGATCGAGAGATGAAAAAGTATTCGACGGGTATAATATAAAAAGCAGACTAAAGTGTTTAGCCTGCTTTTATTTTAATTTATTTCCTAATCCCTTTTCTTAAAGTTTCTATTAGGACCATTCCCTGGTCCTCCTTGATTTCCGCCTGGGCCAGCTGGTCGATTGAATCTGTTTTTATTTCCACCTTGTCCGCCTTGTCCACCTTGATTTCCGCCCTGTCCTCCTCTATTATCTCTATTATATTGACTCTGTCCGGAACCTTGATTGTTATTTCTGCGGTGGTGTTGTTTTGATCCTGGTTTTTTCTGATTCTGTTGATTAAGAATACTATTGGCGCCACTTACCTTTGTTTGAGGTTGAATCAGATAGTTGATATTGGTAGATTCTCCGAGATTGATTCTTCCGCGACTTAAATTGCGCATTTCCTGAGCAACAACCTCATCTGATGCATTTTCGCGGTTCCAGCTCTTGTAACACATTTTCATAAAAGCACCTATCACTCTGATCAGCTCATCTCTTGTTTCGGCATCTTCCATTTCGGATGCTTTTTCAATCAATTTTTCAATGCCTTTCCCATAGTGTTTGTATCTGATATGTCCTGTTGGATAAAGGATCATATCCGGCTTTACTTTTTCTTTGCGAGGGGGTACATAATCTGGTATATCAACATCCAAATTGTAATCACAAATCTGTAGGATATGCGACCAGATTTTAATTCTATAGTCATCAACATTTCTGTAATTAACCGGATACATATCTAAAATCAATTCAACAATTCTATCTATAGCCATTTGACGTTTTTCCCTATCAGGCATATCCTTGGCAAATAGGATCATTTTCTGAAAATTACGTCCAAACTCTCTGACGATTATTGGCTCTTTTCCGGTGTTGTATATTTGCATATTATTATTTTGTGGCTACAAAGCCTACTTTCTTATTATTAAGGAATTATTCCACGGTTACTGATTTAGCGAGATTTCTTGGCTGGTCAACATTACATTCTCTGAATACTGCAATATGATATGCCAACAACTGAAGTGGAATCACTGACAATAACGGAGTCAAAGGTTCTTCGGTATGAGGAATTTCAATAAAGTAGTCTGCCATTTCTGCAATTGTTTCATCGCCTTCCTTTACTATGGCTAAGATTTTACCTTTTCTGGCTTTTACTTCCTGAATGTTGCTGATTACCTTTTCGCGAGTACTATCATTGGTAGCGATGACAACAACAGGCATATTCTCATCTATCAAGGCGATTGGGCCATGTTTCATCTCGGCAGCCGGATAACCTTCAGCGTGGATGTAGGAAATTTCTTTTAGCTTTAACGCTCCTTCGAGGGCTACCGGGAAATTATAACCACGTCCCAGGTAAAGGGCGTTGTT
This sequence comes from Saprospira sp., assembly GCA_044372845.1. GTDB lineage: Bacteria > Bacteroidota > Bacteroidia > Chitinophagales > Saprospiraceae > Saprospira. The sequence continues at coordinate 4,022 of JBILRD010000100.1, forward strand.
GGCATCTTTCCACTTTTCAGCAATCTGCTTGATTTTATCATCATTTTGAAGCACTTCTTTAACTTTATCAGGAATCTTCTGAAGTTCGTTGATCAATTGATAATAATAGGAATTAGATATCGTTCCACGTTTGTGCGCTAATTGCAAAGCCATTAAGGTTAAAAGCGTCAGCTGACCAGTAAACGCTTTGGTAGAGGCCACTCCAATTTCCGGACCGGCATGGATATAGGAACCGGCATCAGTCATTCGGGCTATTGTAGAACCGACGACATTACAAATACCATAGACTAGCGCATCCTTTTCTTTGGCGAGTTCAATAGCCGCAATAGTATCAGCAGTTTCTCCAGATTGAGAGATAGCCAGTACAATATCCCTTTCTGTGATGATCGGATTTCTATATCTGAATTCTGAAGCGTATTCTACTTCTGTTTTGATTCTTGCAAGATCTTCAAGGAGATACTCCCCGATAAGCGCTGCTATCCAGGAGGTTCCACAAGCTACAATGATGATTCTATCCGCATTGATCATTCTGTTTTCAAATTCCTTGACCCCTCCTAGTGTTATCAGACCCTGGTTTACATTCAGTCGGCCACGGGTAGCATCGGCAATTGTTTCTGGCTGCTGATATATCTCTTTTAACATGTAGTGTTCAAAACCACCTTTTTCAATCGCTTCAATCTCCATTTCAAGGTATTGAATAAAAGGTGTTTGAACTTCATTATCAATAGACCTGATAACAAATTCTCCCTGGTCTGTCAAGGTTAATATTTCCTCATCATTCAGGTAAACAACATTTTTGGTATGCTCTATGATGGGCGAGGCGTCAGAGGCCAGGTAAAAATCATTATCTTCGCCTAAACCTAAAACCAATGGGCTGCCTTTTCTTGCTGCTACCAGTTTGTTAGGTTCTTTTTTATCGATTAAGACAATAGCGTAAGCTCCAACTACCTGTGTTAAGGCCAATCTTACCGCTTCGTCAATTCTAACCTTTTCTTTATGTTGAATTTCTTCAATCAGATGAACTAAGATTTCAGTATCTGTTTCACTTTTAAATACATGGCCCTCTTTTTCGAGCATTTTACGTAATGGCCCATAGTTTTCAATAATGCCATTGTGGATTATCGCTAGATTACCGTCTCCGGAGAGGTGTGGATGTGCATTGACATGATTTGGGGCACCATGAGTTGCCCAACGCGTATGACCAATTCCTCTTGTTCCACTTAAATCGTAGGAATAGATAAACTCTTGTAAATCTTTGACTTTGCCTTTTCTTTTATAAACCTTTAACTCAGCGTCTGCAGGGTTCAACAAAGCTACTCCGGCACTGTCATAACCTCTATACTCCAATCTTTGTAATCCTTTGATTACTATTGGATAAGCTTCTTTCTGACCAATATATGCAACAATACCACACATATAAATTTATTTAATGGGTGAGGTCTAAAAATGTTAAACAATGATACCAAAAATACCTTTTTTGGGTTAATTTATTTTTGTATAGGTAAGATATAATTTTGCTTTTAAAGCTGTACCTTTTTCATTGACCAAAAGCATTCTCGCAGTATCTGTTACGGATGCTGTTTGAATATAGAGCGCTCTCTCGTCAATTCTATTATCGACTAATTTTTGAAAAAATTGAGAGATATTCATTCTGTAATACCTTATATCTCCGTCTTTCATCAAAGTACCTCCAAAAATTAAATAGGGGTTTAATCCAGATCTGTTGATGGAGTTAGTTACATCATCAATTAACAGGTATTTGTCATCAGAAGTTTTTTCTAAACAAAATAATTGATTGGGAATTGGAAAATCTCTGTCCTCTTCACCAGCAGCATAAAAATATAATTCAGCCTTATTGACAATAATCTTACCTAAACTATCCAAAAACGGGAACTCTATTCTGGTGGAGACGCCGTTCATTCCTTGAACATAACTGACTGTATCCAAAGGGCTGTTTAGCAAAACTCTGGTGCCGTTATAGTTATGTTGCATACTGAGAACGGATTCTGCATCAGCATCGTTTAAAAATTCATAAGTCCTGGCTACTCCGCTCGAATCCTTGTAGTACATAGTGAGCTTAGTTAGTGAAGTAGCGGGTAAAAACCTAATTATAGCTGAGTTATTCACATTAGCTTTCGGCTTGATGCAAAAACCTTTCAAAGCACTCTTAAAAACATTATTGTTTTCATATATAGCTGAATCCGGGCTTAACAGTTCCAGTCCTAAATCATTATCAATTCTAATTCTGAGGTGTGCTTTTCTGTTGGTTCCACCGACATTTACGCTATCATAGATATTTGGTGTAAAACTGTGCGTGGCCAATAAATCACCCAATGCAAAGGTAGAATTTGAATAGTAGTCTTGATTCTGAGTAATAGCTTCGTTCAATCTGTAAACCTCCCAGGTTTGCTGGCCCAGGTTATCAAAATCTCCACCATAATGACCAATACTGTCATATTGAAGCATGAGTACCAAAGAGTCTAAAGTAGCTGAAGGAAATCTTGCGTTGGTCGTGGTTAATCTAAAATTCATAAAAATTTCAGAACTCGCTTTACCGAAAATTGGATCAATATAAGAACCGCACAAGTATCTGCTGCGCTTATCTGTTTTGAGAGGCTCAGTAAGTACTGTTGTCATTTTTAAACTTGTAGTATCATTATAAATGATATCCGACGGATCTGTCTCTACTAATGACAATCCAAGCTCGCTGGGTTTACTGCAACTGGTGAAAGCGGCTAACCCAAAAGCCAAGTACAGAACAGTTAAATTATTTTTCAGACTTTTTAAAAGTTTGAAGGCTGTTGTCGTTGAATTCAAATGTCGTTGAATTACAGAT
>JBILRD010000101.1:0-6817 GCA_044372845.1 Saprospira sp.
GCAGATTTGTTGGAATCACCAAAATTAAATCGAAAATTACCGGAATTTCTATCTTATAATGAAGTAGAATCTTTGTTGGCTGCTATTGATTTATCTAGCCCCGAAGGACATAGAAACAGAGCGATGTTAGAAGTATTATATGCTTGTGGTCTAAGGGTAAGTGAACTGGTGCAATTGAAAATTTCCAATTTATACCTTGAAATTGGTTTCATAAGAGTTATTGGTAAAGGAAATAAAGAGCGTTTGGTACCTATAGGGGAAGGAGCTATCAAGTATTTGGAATTTTATTTCCAAGAAAGAAAGCAAATGAACAATATTGATAAAAATGCCGAGGATATTGTTTTTCTAAACAGAAGAGGAAAACAATTAACCAGAAATATGGTGTTTATTTTCGTTAAAAATTATTGTAATCAGGCAGGCATTCACAAGAATATATCACCACATACATTCAGACATAGTTTTGCGACTCATTTGATTGAAGGGGGGGCCGACCTGAGAGTCGTTCAGCAATTATTAGGACATGAATCTATTACTACAACTGAGATTTACACCCATCTTGACATGCAATACCTACAGGAAACACTTAGAAGTTTCCATCCAAGAAGTAAAAGATAAACTAATAATTAGTTGGCATTCTTTTCCTCCTCTTCAAATTGAAGATATTTTTCAATAATATAATTGTTTCGATTAGGAGATGTTCTTGCTACCAGTTCAGCCAAAAATCCTGTTAAAAACAACTGTGTTCCGATTATTATAGTCAGTATACCCAAATAAAAAATCGGTCTGTCAGTCATGCCATAATTGGCATATAAAAATTTAGAACTGGTTAAATATACCAAAATTATAAAACCAATAAAAAAGGAAGCTAAGCCCATGGTACCGAAAAAATGCATGGGTCTTTTGCTGAATTTACTGACAAAAATAATAGACATAAGGTCCAGAGGTCCATTTATAAATCTGTTCAATCCAAATTTTGACTTTCCATGCTTTCTGGGAAAGTGAGTGATTACCTTCTCTCCTATTTTCTTAAATCCAGCAGCACTAGCAATGACAGGTATATATCGATGCATTTCGCCATAAACCTCAATATTTTTAACAACATCATTCTTATAAGCTTTCAATCCACAATTCATATCGTGTAATTTGATTCCGCTCATCAATCTAGTAACGCCATTATAAAGCTTTGTAGGAATTGTCTTTGAAATTGGATCATGACGCTTCTTCTTCCAACCTGAAACTAGATCAAATCCATCTTTTGTTATCATTTTATACAAATCAGGAATTTCATCTGGGGAGTCCTGTAAATCAGCATCCATTGTGATAACAACAGTACCGGAACACAAACCAAATCCAACATTCAAAGCTGCTGATTTTCCATAGTTTCTACGAAACTTGATACCTTTTACATGATTATTCTGGATAGATAAAGTTTCAATAGCATTCCAAGAACCATCTGTACTACCATCATCAATGAGGATAATTTCATATTTAAAATTATGTTCTGTCATTACTTTTCTAATCCAGGCTTCAAGTTCAGCCAGGGATTCTTCCTCATTTAATAAAGGAATTACAACAGAGATATCATATAAATTAGAATGATTAGAACTCATATTATGAAATTAGAATCTCAATATAATAATTTTTTATTTTTTCTTTGCCATAAAAGCTACTGTAGTTGATACTGCAAAACCCCATACCAAACTAAAAATAAAAGTAGTAAACACAGCTCCTTCGGTAGTGAAAAAATAATGCGAATTTTTAATGTGTAAATCTAAACCTTTTTCAACTATTAAAGAGTCAGCTGCTGTTAATTTATAATCCTCACCATTTTTATCTATCAATTTATCCAGCTGAGTTTGGTACATTTGCTCCGACCTTTTTTGTCGGTAATAAGATTCAAAATTTTTATTGTAATCAGGAGAGAGAAACTTATGGAAAACAAAAATACTTATTGCCATATAAACTCCCAGAAAAAAGGAAGTCAATAGTCCTAAATTAAAAGCTTTGAAATAACTAAGATTCGAATATTTTATTCTGAAATGAATTACTGACCAAATTACAGCAATGATAATACTAATTCTATAAACCCAATTAACAGCATCTGATAATGACAGTCCAAGTACATTTAAAAAAACAATAGCAGCAAAATACCCCAATCCACAGATGGAAGAAATATAAAACGCTATTGAAACTATTGATTTTAAAGGACTTTTATTCATTTTAATTGGATGCTAAAATTCTGGTTTTTCTCTTCTTAATATGATGGCACTTAGGAGTGAAATTACAAATCCAATGATAATTTCAAGCATTATTCCAACATCAAAAAGCCTTGGTCCAAAATAACCATTTCTAAATGCTTTCAACTGTTGTTGAAAAATTTCTTCTGTCATATCTGGATCTCGATGGTCCACAAATATTTTAACAGCAGTATCCTTTGCCATTTCCAATAATTTTGGATCGAAATAATTGAATAGTAAATAAATAAAGATAAACTTGATTAGATAGGCAATTATGAAAATTTTGAAAGCATTTTTTAAAGCAGCATTAAAATCTATAAATTTTTCACTCTGACTATTTCTTTCCATCAAAACGCCGGTTATCATTAGAGCAACAATGATCAACCAACTAAATTTCTCATACCCTAAAAGGATATTTATCGGATTATTGGTATACAACGTACTTAGAAAACCGCAAGTTAAAAAACCAGCTATCAAACCATAAATTATTCCTCTGTTCATAAATTGTATTCTAATATCAATGAGTCAACATTTTCCACAGTTTATCTTTTAGCTCAACAAGTCCTTTGTTAGTGGCTGCTGAGATAAAAATATGAGGTACTTTTTTTGGTAAATCTTTTTCCAACAAAGTTTTTAATTCTTCATCTATTAAATCTGACTTTGTAATGGCAATCATTCTAGGTTTGTCCAATAGTTCAGGATTATACATTTCCAACTCATTCACCAAAACATTATACTGTTCCATAATATCATCAGTATCAGAAGGTATTGTAAATAACAATACTGCATTTCTCTCGATATGTCTCAAAAAACGATGACCAAGACCTCTTCCTTCATGAGCTCCTTCGATAATACCTGGTATGTCCGCCATCACAAAAGACCTGTTATCACGGTAATAAACAATACCCAAGTTTGGTACCAAGGTAGTAAAAGGATAGTCGGCAATTTTTGGTTTGGCAGCACTTAGAACAGACAACAAGGTAGATTTTCCTGCGTTAGGAAACCCAACTAATCCGACATCAGCCAAAACTTTTAGTTCTAATACCACCCAACCTTCTACAAACTCTCCAGCCGGTGAAGCATAGGTGGGTGTTTGATTGGTTGGCGTTCTGTAATGCCAGTTTCCTTTGCCGCCATGACCGCCTTTTTTTAAAATAAAGCTTTGTTCATCCTGGGTAATTTCAAATAAAACTTCTTCAGTTTCAGCATCTTTGATTACTGTACCTAAAGGAACCTCCAATACGATATCCTCACCATCTGCTCCTGTCATTCTCTGACCAGCTCCGTTAGTTCCGCCATCTGCATGAACATGCTTCATATACTTTAAGTGTAACAAAGTCCACATTTGAGCATTGCCCCTGATGATTATATGGCCCCCACGTCCACCATCTCCTCCATCTGGACCACCTTTTGAAGTTAATTTATCTCTATGAAAATGGACAGATCCCGTTCCACCAGCTCCTGAGCGACAAAATATTTTAACGTAATCTATAAAATTTGGACTATCAGCCATTTCAACTTTGTATTTTCAAAAATTAGCAATTGCTCAATAAATTTTACGCCCTCATTAGAAGAGAGCGTAAAATAAAATATGATTTGCAAAGGTACGATTTAAATGTAATCTGAATAAGGATATGTTTCAAAATTTGATTTAATATCTTTACCCAACCAGATTGGATGAACAATGATCTCATAAACAGCAAGCTCTTCTCCATCGTCTGCATCATCAATTGGATCTCTTTTAACTGTTGCAGACCAAACTATTCCGTAAATATGATCCGGATAGGCATCAAAATCAAATGCTTCGTCTGAATTCAATGAATGGTTTGGGTTTCCTTTCAAATTTTCAAAATAATCAACAATTGGTCCAGTCAATTGATATTGTCCAATTTTATTATTGGAAGAAACTGCATCCATCAATAATCTTGCTGAAAACGGGTAAATTTCACCGTATTTGCCAGTATCCTCCTTATTGACCAGTTGATCTTCTCCATTTCCAAAAACCTGTACACTAAGGATCAAAGCTTCAATAGGCTGATCAACATCTGGAATAATCTCAGCAAAAATATTATTGACAAACCAATATGCTGAAGCATTTTCCATCAAATCCGAATCCAATTTTCTGGGGTCAGCAACGAAAGATTCCCAATTCGAGGAAGTCAATAAATTCAAGAGCTCAACCACTTCATGTTTATGGGCTCTCTTAGCAAAGGTTTGAAGGTTTTGAATAAACTCTTCGACATCGTTATATTCAAAAGCCTTTTTGACATATTTTTCTACCAGATCATAAGCTTTAACACCAGCATCCTCGAATAGCAAACCGATCTCAGAATTGAAGTTTTCAAACTCTGATTTGGAAGGAAAACGAACAAAATCTTTTGACAAAATTTTTACACGAAAGTACATGACAAAAACTTCGAGAATAATTATTGTTAAATAAGATAAATAAAGCTAAAATGAATTACAAATATACTAAAGAAAAAACAAAGAAAAAATTTAATTTACAAAAGCTAATATTTTGAAAATCAAATTACTGCATCAATTTCCTTACAAAGAGATTCAAAAATTTCTTCAATAGAACCAACCCCTTTAACTTTTCTGGTTTTCCCAAATCTTTCATAGTAATCAGCAACAGGCGTCGTTTGATTTTTGTAAGTGTTGATTCTATTTTGAATAACAGTCGGATCAGAATCATCCGATCTTCCTGAACTTTCACCTCTTTTGACAATTCTGCCTATAATTTCCTCATCATCCACCATTAAACTCAAAAGCAATAAAACCTCTGTTCCCTTTGAATGAAGCATGGCATCCAAAGCCTCTGCTTGAGGAATAGTTCTAGGAAATCCGTCAAAAATCACACCTTTAACATCTGGATGTTGTTCCATTTTGGACTTTAGCATGTTAACAGTAACTGCATCTGGAACTAATTCTCCTTTGTCCATATAAGACTTGGCCTCAAGACCTAGAGCTGTACCGTTGGAGATTTCTGATCTAAAAAGATCTCCGGTTGAAATATGAAGTAAGTGATATTTTTCAATAAGATTTATTGCCTGAGTACCCTTTCCACTGCCTGGAGGGCCAAAAAGTATCAAATTTAACATGTAGTTGATTGATTAGATAGATAAATTATTAAAACGAAGCTCGCAAATATAAAGCTTCTATGTAAATTTTTAAATTTTTTTAATTCCAATAGCTTAAGAAAAAACAGTCATAATTTCATAACTTTGTAGTAAATAAATAAAAATGAACGAAGAAAATTACAGCGTAATTTACGAGGACAACCATTTGATAGCTGTTAACAAACCTTCAGGCTGGCTGGTTCAAAGTGATGAAACCGGAGATACTCCATTGTCAGAATATGTCAAAGAATATATCAAAATCAGGTATAAAAAGCCAGGTGATGTTTATTTAGGAACGATTCATAGAATTGACAGGCCTGTCAGTGGTGCTGTAATTTTTGCAAGAACCAGTAAGGCATTGGAGAGAATGAATAAACTTTTTGAAGAAAGAAAAGTTAAAAAAACCTACCTGGCCATCGTAGAAAAAAGACCTGAAGAATTGGAAGGAACCCTCTTGAATTACATAGCAAAAGACCAAGAAAAAAATATCGTCCATGTAGCCAACAGTCAAAAAAATAAGCATTACAAACTTGCAAAACTGGAATATAAATTCTTGGGAGGCGTTGGAGATCATTTTTTACTGGAAGTAAAACCCCATACTGGGAGACCCCATCAAATTCGAGCTCAACTTGGAAGAATTGGTTGCCCCATTAGAGGTGATGTAAAATACGGTGCGAAGAAAGGAAATGAGGATGGGAGAATTCACCTTCACTCCGTAGCGCTTGAATTTGAACATCCAATAAAAAAAGAAGATGTTTGCATCAAAGCAGCCTTACCCAATGAACAAATTTGGTTATTATTCAAACAGTTGCTAAAAAGTTTCGACTATTACAGAGACTTGGTTTAACAATATCTTCCTTAAATGCTACAATTACCATGAATACAAAGGAAATTAGACTCATTAGTCCACAAGATTTTCTGAAGTTAAAAACTGAGAAAGCTGATTATTTTTTAATTGATCTTCGTGAAAAAGATGAGTTGGAAATTAGCTATATAGGCGGTCACCATATCCCTGTTGGTGATATTGTCATGAGATTGAACGAAATACCCAAGGATAAAAAAGTAATTCTTCATTGCAAATCTGGAAAAAGAGCTGAACTGGCATTATTACTTCTTCAACAACACTATGAATTTGATAATTTATATTCTCTTGAAGGTGGAATCATTGGGGTTGCGGAACTTGACAATTCTATAGCTAGTTATTAATAAAAAAACTTAAAACCAGCATGCCGCAGGAGTTTGAACTTGTTTTGTTGCCCTCAGAAATTGAGAATAATGATCTTATTCAGAAAAAAATATTTGACAAATTAAAGCTTAAATCTTTTGACAAACTGAATAGTTATCAAATCAAAAGAAAAAGTATAGATGCTCGGGGAAAGCAACCTGTTTACAGACTACTCGTTCAAGCTTTTATCAATGAATCTCCAGATTCTGACTATAGCATTTACTCAAGATATAAAA
>JBILRD010000103.1:0-6803 GCA_044372845.1 Saprospira sp.
CAAAAGTGATTTTCCGAATCTTCCGGCAACAGTTTGTCCGACTATTTTACCCATTCTTGTAGAACCGGTAGCAGAAACTAAAGGAACTCTATGATCATTGGTCATCCATTCACCTACTTTGTAATCGCCAGTAATGATACAGGAAATTCCCTCAGGTAAGTCATTGGCTTCCAAAACTTCTTGCAAAATATTTTGACAGGCGATTGCACAAATAGGGGCTTTTTCACTGGCTTTCCAAACGCAAACATCTCCACAAACCCAAGCCAAGGCTGAGTTCCATGACCAAACAGCCACAGGAAAATTGAAAGCGGAAATAATGCCAACAATTCCCAGTGGATGCCATTGTTCGTACATTCTATGGTCAGGACGTTCCGAATGCATATTCAATCCGTATAATTGTCTGGAAAGGCCCACAGCAAAATCACAAATGTCAATCATCTCCTGAACTTCTCCCCAGCCTTCCTGTAAGCTTTTACCCATTTCGTAAGATACCAGTCGGCCAAGCGCATCTTTATGTTTTCTCAAAGCTTCACCATATTGACGAACGATTTCTCCGCGTTTTGGAGCAGGTAATTTTCTCCAGAATTTAAACGCCTCTGTTGCTTTTGACATGATTTGTTCATATTCGGAAGCGCTAGTCGTACTTACTTTGCCAATCAAAGCTCCATCGACAGGAGAATAGGAAGCAATTAGATTTTCCGAAGTATTACCAAAGTTATTTCTTCCAGTACTGCTGCCGAAATTTATTTCTTTTAAACCAAGTGTTTTTAAAACCTCAGTCATATTTACCGTTTGATTAGAACTCATAATATTAGATTTTTGTATTAAAAGACAATACAAAATTAAGAAAATTGACGGGCAAAAAATAATCATTCATATTATATCTTTGAACTTTTGTCAATTTTAAAAAAAATCATCAAATTGCATTTAAATCAGAGATCATCAACACCCTATGTTGAAAGCCATTCAGCTAAAAATATTTTTCAGCTTATTTTTTTTGCTATTTAATTTAAACGGAAACGCCCAGATCTTGACAGTTGATTGGGCTAACGGGCTGTTTAAATCAATGTTAGGCAAAGCAACGCCAACAGATTTATACGCTGATGAAAATGCGAATATTTACATAGTAGGTTATTTCAGCGGTTCTATCGATTTTGATCCAGATCCAGATAATTATGAGTTTGAGTCATCCAATGGGCTTGATGATATTTTTATTGCTAAGTATTCAAAAGACGGAAAGTATTTATGGTCTTTGTCAGCTGGTTCTAGCGAAAATGATTGGGCTAACTCAATAGCGGCAGACAAGTACGGAAATTTTTATATCACTGGATATTTTTCTGGGACTTTTAGATATGATGAAAATAAAGACCCTCTAACTTCTGTTGGAAGGGAAGACATTTTGTTTTTAGAATTTGATAAGAATGGCAAGATTAAAAAGACTTTAAATTTTGGCGGAACAGGGTCAGATGTTGGAAATTCTATCAAAATTGACAACGACAATGATATCATTCTTGCTGGAACTTTTGAAAGTTCATTTTCTTTCGGTTCGGAGGAGCTAGTAAGTTTGACATCAAATGGAAAAAAAGATATTTTCTTAGCGAAGATGTCTCAGGATAATAGCATTTACTGGGCAACCAACTTAGGAACAAAAGAGGATGACCAAGCTTTCAAAATAGGTACCGATAATGCTAGAAATATTTATCTAGCAGGAAGAATTAAAGGGGATTTAATTTTTGGAAAAGAGATAAAAGTAGATTTAGATCCAGTTTTTGAAACAGATTTTTCTTTGGCCAAGTTTTCATCTTCCGGTGAATTGATAAGGTTAAACAGAATTGGAGTATCAGAGGCAGATTTTATTTCTGATATAGCTGTAAATGATGATGATAATCTATATGTCACAGGGGCATTTTTCAAAAAGATATTGGTAAAATCGAAAACTAAAGATCAGCAACTTAATTCCTCAGGTTTATCGGATGCTTTTTTTATACATTATAATAAAGAAGGTAATCTTGTAAAAGCATCATCCTTCGGAGGCATCGGAGAAGATTTTGGTCAAGCTGTAAAAATAATGGATGATGGTCAGGTTATATTTTCAGGAATTTTTGCCGATAGTGCAAGTTTTAGTTCAAATGTTTGTGATTTAACTCTTGGATCCAATCAATCTGAATTGCTCTTTCACGCGAAATTCAACAATAAGGGCTCTTTAAAAATGGGAAAAAAAATTCCGGTTAATAATGTTGAGCAATATGGCTATGATAACGGACTAAAAAATAAAGAGATCCTGGCAAAATTTAGTTTGATAGGTCAGAAGTCAGAAGATAGTTTACTGGCAAAAATAAAAGAGCAGTCTGGTAAAAGGCAATCTTCAGAAATAGTAATTTTAAATTGGATAACCTCCAATGAAAAAAACAATCCCGGTTTTGATATAGAAAGAAAACTAGAGGGCTCTGAAGAATTTTCAAAGGTTGGCTTTGCGAATGCCTATGGTAGTACAAGTATTACTACAAACTATTTGTTTAATGATACCAACCCCTTTGATGGGCTGAGTTTTTACAGATTTAGTCAATCAGATTCACTTGGTAATACCTATTATTCTGATGAATTTTCGGTTCCTGGGTTAACGAAGCCCAAACCAGGCTTATTTACAATCTATCCAATGCCAGTAAAAACTAGATTAAACATTAGGTTTGGTAATATTCCCAAAGAAGTTAAAACGGCTAAAATTTTGATTTCTACATTTGATAATGAACCCGTTTTTGAATTTGATGCCGGCATTGTTTCAAGAGAATTGCTAGAAGTCGATGAAGTGAAATCTCTCAAAAAAGGGAGGTATTTAATTACTGTTGAGTATAACACCGGTGTAAAATTGACTCAAGAATTTCTCAAAGAATAATTTATTTAAAATTTAATGCAATGAGTTGTTGCATCTCCTCAAAAATAAAGGGATTGGTAGCCAACATCTCTTTACCAAATAAGTAATTATCTACTCCTTTAAAATCTGATATCTTACCCCCAGCTTCTTCTACTAAAAATGCACCCGCAGCTACATCCCAAGGCGCCAAGCTATACTCATAAAAAGCGTCAAATCTTCCACAGGCAGTGTAAGCCAAATCAAGAGCAGCAGAGCCGATTCTTCTAATTCCTCTCGTTTTCGGCATGAGTTGCCCCAATAATTTTAAGTAATTTTCTGTCTTTTCAAAATCATAGTAAGGAAACCCAGTAGCTATTAAGGTTTCTGCCAAATTTTTTGTTTGGGTCACTCTAACCTGTTTGCCATTCAAAAAACATCCTGCACCCGACCAGGCATAAAACATTTCTTTTCTATTGATTTCATAGACTATTCCCATCACAGTTTTACCTTGGTATTGTAGCGCAACACTGATAGAGAAAAATGGTATTTGATGCAAAAAATTGGTAGTCCCGTCCAAAGGATCTATTATCCATCGCCAATCTTTTTCTGAGCTGTTTGAAATAGTTTCTTCTTCGGTTATAAAACAAGAGTCTGGAAGAATTTGAAGGCAACTTTCTACCAACATTTCCTCCGCAGTTTTGTCGACATAACTTACCAAACTATTCAATGATTTATGCTCAATATTATCATTTTGAACCTTACCTATTTCCTTTTCAACAAAACTACCAACCAAAGATATTTCTGAAAGGCATTTTTTACAGATATTTTCTACATCCATCTTACTATTTGAGAAAAGTGATTTTTGAATTATTATTTATATACAGCTTCAAATCAAAGATATTATAAAGCTAAACATTAGTAAAGAAATTCCAACTGTTCATGAGCCTTGAGGTTAGAACTTATTTTCCTATATTTGTTATCTTCTGAAAATTCTAAGTTCCGATGAATCATCAACCTAAAGTATTAATAACTGATTTAGTTCACCCTTTGCTTATCTCTGGCCTTACCGATGCTGGCTTTATCTGTCATTATGAACCTGAGATCAATTATCAGCAAGTTTTAGAGAAAATTGACAGCTACTTGGGAATAATTATTAATAGTAAGATTATTGTTGACAAAATTTTCCTTGATAAAGCATCTCAACTTCAATTTATAGCCAGATTAGGTTCTGGTCTTGAAATTATTGATTTGGATTACGCTAAAACAAAGAATGTTTTGGTTCATCGTTCACCTGATGGAAATTGCGATGCTGTTGCTGAACATGCTATTGGAATGTTGCTTTCTTTGATGAATAATTTATGCAGGGCAAATTCTGAAATTCGAAATAAAATTTGGAATAGAGAAAGTTTGCGAGGTTATGAACTCAAAGGTAAAACAGTTGGGATTATAGGTTTTGGTTTTACTGGTGCTGCTTTTGCGAAAAAATTATCAGGCTTTGATGTTAAAGTCATAGCTTATGATAAGTATAAGTCAGGATATTCCAAAAATATGGATTATGTTATTGAGTCTGAATCCTTAGATTTGATTTTTAAAGAGGCAGATATAATAAGCTTGCATTTACCACTGACAGAGGAAACAAAATACTTTGCCAATGAAATATTTTTTAAGAATTTTAAGAAAACAATTTACTTTATCAATACTTCACGTGGCGAAATAGTAGATACCAAGGATTTGTTAAATGCTTTGGATCAAGGTTTTGTTAAGGGAGCCTGTTTGGATGTTTTTGAAAATGAAAAAGTCCATACCTATTCAACATATGAAGAAAAATTATATGTAAATCTTTTTGAAAGAGAAAATGTTATACTTTCTCCACATGTAGCTGGCTGGACTTATGAATCAAAGGAAAAATTGTCTAGTTTATTGCTTGAAAGGATAATTGATCAATCGGGATCAATTTGAGAAATATAATTTTGAAAAAACAAGGAGCGCCAAAATCAAAAAAATCAAAAAAAATAGCTGAAATATTTATTGATTATTTGGTTAAGCTGGATTTTATGATTAAAATTGTTGTCCGAGTTGAAATTTCTTAACATACATTAAGATATTTCTTAACATTTTGAATAACTAAACGACTTAATTTTTACTAAATTTAATCTATATGGTTATGGTTCGTTACATGATTTTACTTTTACTATTTTGTATTGGCTCTGGAACTGCTTATTCGCAGACAACTGGGGATTTACAAGGTAAGGTTATTGATGAAAATGGGGAGCCATTGCCCTATGCGAATGTTGCCTTAAATAAAGGTGATAATCTCGTTAGGGGAACTTCCACCGATTTCGACGGTTTGTACAACTTTTCCAACATTGAAGCAGGTACTTATGACTTGTTCATATCATATGTTGGGATGCCTACAAAGAAAATTGTTGGTGTTGTCATCAAAGTTGGACAAACAATGAATTATGATGTCAATTATACTGCCGAAGAAATAGCTTCAGCAATTGAATCAGATTCATCTGGTCCGGTAGTTCTTGTAACAGAGTTCCGTATACCACTAATAGAAGTCGATAACACTACCTCAGGTCAAACTCTTGGTGCTGAAGATATTCAGAAATTAGCCACAAGAAGTATCAGTTCAATCAAAGCTACCACAGCTGGTGTATCTCAGAAAGATGAAGGGGAAGCAACCAATACCAACGGTAGCCGTAGTTCATCAGATGACACTTATGTTGACGGTGTACGCGTAATTGGCGGTGCATCTATACCAGAAACTGAGATTGATCAAATTCAAATTATAACATCCGGTGTTCCGTCTGAGTTTGGAGATGCTACAGGATCTATCACGAACATTATTACCAAAGGACCTTCTGCTGAATTGTCCGGAGGTGTTCAGGTAGAAACTTCTCAGTTTTTAGACCCATTTGCGGCTACAACTGTAGATTTAAGCTTAGGTGGACCAATTTGGACCAAAATTCAAAAAAATGCAGACGGCGATACAATCAAAAAAGATGGTAAAGTTAAAAAAGACGCTATTTTAGGTTACCGTTTTGCTGGTCGTTACACTACCAATTTGGATTCACGTCCCTCTGCTCTTGGTTCATTCCGTTTGACGGAAGAAAGAGAAGCTGCAATTCTAGCAAACCCATTGTTGGCAGCTCCAAATGGCACAGGAAGAATCAGTGTAGCTGAAAATTTAACTGCGGATGATTTGGTACCTGTAAATGTTCGCCCTAATGGAAGAAACTCCACAGCACTTGCTACAATCAAACTAGATTACAAACCGAACCAAGATTTTTATTTTGTAGTTGGAGGTCAAGGACAATTTGACTGGGGTAATAGCCCATCTACAGCAAACAGATTATTCAATTCAGCTTTCAATACAGTTTATTACAATAGTAACTGGCGTGTTTACGGTCGTTTCCGTCATACAATCAGCAATACTATATTTAATGTAGAAGCTGGTGATAGTACTTCTATTCCTGTTTTCCAAAACTTTAGTTATGAGATACAGGGAGACTATACTCAAGGAGATAATAGTTTCTACGATCCAAGATTCAAAGATAATTTATGGGAATATGGCTATGTTGGTCAAATCAGAAGAAATCAAAGACCAGTTGTTGGTATAATTGACACAAACATCATTACAAATTCAGTTGGTGATACTTTGGGTTTTGAACCAGTTTTTGGTCATGCTTTTAACCAGACTTCTTTCTTGGGTTATACTTCAGCAGGTCAACTTGGTTTTGATGGTGGTTTATCAAATTACAATAATGTATTAGATTTTTCTACTATTGATAACATGGAATTGATGGAAGTTATCAATGGTCGTTTTACTACAACGGCTAATTCAGTTTTTGGTTTGTTCAATAACGCTTACAATACTGGAAATGGTTTTGGTAAAGGTAATAACACTCAATTACGTGGTACTGTAAAAGCAAACTTTGACTTGGTA
>JBILRD010000104.1:0-6761 GCA_044372845.1 Saprospira sp.
TGAATTTCTTCAACACGTTGAAGTTTTTTACATTATTAAAGATAAAAAAAGGCCCGGAAAAATTCCGAGCCTTAAATATTTCATATTTTTCGAACTGATTACATCACTAATAGAATTGGTTCTTCCATCATGTTTTTAAGTGTCTGTAAGAATTTTGCTCCGATAGAACCGTCCACAACTCTGTGATCACATGAGAGTGTCACTTTCATGAAATTGGATTCCTTGATTTGTCCGTTGTCCATCACCAATCTAGGTGCGATACGACCAACAGCTAAAATACATGCGTCTGGTGGATTGATAATCGCTGTGAATTCATCGATGCCAAACATTCCAAGATTAGATACAGTAAAGGTATTTCCCTGCATATCCTGCGCCTGTAATTTTCTGTCTTTAGCCAATCCTGCTAAATCTTTAATCTCTTTAGAAATTTGAGTCAGAGATTTTTGATCAGCATCGCGAATGACAGGTACGACCAATCCTTCTTCCATTGCTACTGCAACACCGATATTGACATATTTATAGTAGCGAATTTTATCTCCCAACCAGGAAGCATTGATGCCCGGATGTTTTTGAAGGGCTTTAGCACAGGCTTTGATGACGAAATCATTAAATGAAACTGGAGTCTCGCCCAATTTTTTTAGATTATTTCTGGTTTCCATCAATTTATCCATGCAGATTTCCATGGTCAGATAGAAATGTGGCGCTGAGAATTTGCTTTCTGCCAATCGACGGGCGATGGTTTTGCGCATCTGACTGACATTAACGTCTTCGAATTCGCCTTGTGCGCTAACAGTAGGAGTAGAGTATGTTTTTGGAGCTGTTGTACCTGATTTTTTTGAATCAAGATAAGCTTCTACATCTTTTTTAACGATTCTGCCATCATCTCCAGAACCGGAAACTTCGGAAAGGTTGACACCTTCTTCTCTAGCGATTGCTTTTGCCAGTGGAGAAGCTTTAACTCTGCCTTCTTCGTCTGAAGAAACAGCGCTGACCACAGGACTGGCATTACTTGTCAAAGCAGCGGTTACTGTTTCAATAATTTCTTTGGATGGTTCAGTTGTTTTAACTTCATCAGAACCGGCTCCGGCCAAAATTGTATTGACATCTTCTCCGCTTTTACCAATAACAGCGATGATTTGATTGACAGGAACAGCAGCACCGGCATCCACGCCGATATATAAAAGAAATCCGTCGTATGGACTTTGAAATTCCATGACAGCCTTGTCTGTTTCGATTTCGGCCAGTAAATCGCCGTTTTTAATTTTGTCTCCAACATTTTTATGCCATGCAACCAAAACTCCTTCGGTCATCGTGTCGCTCAGAGCGGGCATTCTTACAATTTCAGCCATATATTTTTCGGTTAGAAATATTTAAAACTATTTGATAAACTAATAATGCTTCAAATATAAAAATGTTTTTTTAATGTTAAACTTTTATTCGCCGGATATCTCAATTGCTTTAGCAGTAGAGATTTTTTCACCATTCAAAAAAGCTACGACAAAAGCGTCTTTGAATCCGTTGGCTCTCCAGAAGTTTTGACCGGCAACAGCGTCTTTCATTTTAAGGTATCTGCCGCTAAAATATTTGAAATTATTTTCTTTTTCGATGACTTCAAGGTCCTTAACTTTAGTCCAGTCACCTTCAGTGGTTGTTAATTTAACAGGGGAGGAGGAAAGTTGCACCTTGTAAAGCAGCTCTGATTTTATTTCTTGAGCAGCTACAGATTCAGTAGTCGAATGGATGATTTCATCCGTTAACACTTTTTCGGTAATCGGATCAGGAAATTCTATCTCCGGTGGATCCTGAAAGGCGTTTGCCTCTCTTTGTTCCAATATTTCACGATACTCTCTAAAAGCGCGATAAATGGAACTGGCAATCTGGTACTGACCTTTTTCGGAATTAAGATAGATTTCCTCTTCTTTGTTGCTTAAAAATCCTGCTTCAACAAGAACACTGGGCATATTCGTTTCTTTCAAAACAACAAATCCGGCTTGTTTTACTCCTCTGCTTCGTCGTTGAATTTTAGTTTTGAATTGCGTTTCGATTTTTTCTGCAAACATCAGGCTATGTCCCATAAATACATTTTGAAACATGGAAAGCATAATATATGCCTCGGGAGAGTTTGGATCAAAGCCGCTGTATTTTTTTTGGTAATCTTCTTCCAGTAAAATAGATTCATTTTCTCTCTGAGCCACCAAAAGGTTTTCGTCTGTATTGTGAAGTCCCATAACAAAGGTTTCAGTTCCCTGAATATGGTTGGATTTTTTTGGAACAGAATTGCAATGAATGGAAATGAAAATATCTGCATTGTTTCGGTTAGCAATTCCTGCTCTTTCGTAAAGAGGGATAAAAATGTCGGTATCTCTGGTGTAAATTACTTCTACATCAGGCATGTAGGTTTTGATAAATTCGCCTAATAGCAGAGCGAGTTTAAGTGTTATGTCCTTTTCCTTGGAGAAGGATCCCAGTGCACCACTGTCCTTGCCACCATGACCGGCATCAATGACCACTCTTTTGATTTTATCTTTGGGTAGCTTTTGATGATAAGCTTCCTTGGAAAATACAGGAAGTGAAAAGAAAAGCAGCAGAACTAAATACTTGATAAAATTCATTTTTTTTATTCAAAATTGTGGTCTTAATCTTTTGATCTTGCGTTTTGAATAGGATATAAAATTACAAAAAAGCCTTTAGGTAGTTATTTTATAAGGTAAAATTAACAGATATTTGCAACTAATATTCGCTATTGATGAAAAATCAATTTAAATGATTGATTTTTTTAGCCAAAACCATGACAGACAAGTATTTAAAGCTTTTAATACTCTTTGTTTTTTATATAATAATTTTCAGCCTTTCTGGCTGCAGGTATCCCTATTACACCAAACAGGCCAGAGAATTTAGAAAAATCCAAGCCGAAAAGGCCAAATCTGTAAAACAGATATCTCAAGATTCTAACAAATTACAAGCCAAACTTGACTCGATTCAGATTGTACAAAAAGATACAAATCTTGCAGTTGCAGTAAGGGATACCACCACAAAAACAGAAATTCCTCAGACGATGGAGGCAGATACTGTTCTGGAATCTTCTGATAGTTTGAAGAGCCCTGACCTTTCTCCCTTTGTTCAAACAGATACAATTCCTAATTTTGATAGCCTGCCGAAGCCTAGCAAAATATTGATTCGATTGTCGCCGGATTCCTTGAAAGGGCCACTGATCTATGATGCGAAGGACTCTATGATTTATGATTTTGTTCAGAAAAAAATCTTTTTATTCGGCAATGCAGTGGTGCTGTATGAAAATTATGAATTAAAGTCTGGCTTCATTGAGTTGGATTTTAACACTTTCACAGCCAGAGCCGAAGGTTTTAAAGATAGTCTGGGCATCACCTCTCAAAATCCTTTTTTTAGTGACGGCAATCAAAAATTTGATGCTGCCAAAATTGAATACAATTTTCGATCAAAAAAGGGAAAAGTCTACGATGCCTCCACCGAACAGGGTGATGGTTATTTTTTGTCAAAGGCTACCAAGTTTGTCAGTGCTCAGGGAGACAGCAGTCAAGCCAATGATATCATTTATTCAGGAGGTTGTACCTATACTACCTGTGATCATAAACATCCGCATTTTGGTATTCGAGCTTCCAGGTCAAAAGTGATTCCCAATAAAATGATTGTCATCGGTCCGGCTTATCTGGAGATCATGGGGACCCCAACTCCTTTGGTTTTGCCTTTTGGATTTTTTCCAATTACCAAAACCCGTAAGTCTGGGCTTATCATGAGTACCAATTTTGATTTTTCTCCGGTTTGGGGACCAGGTATCAGAGGAATTGGTTATTATTTCGGGATCAATGATCATCTGGATTTGGCCATTACAGGAGACCTTTACACCCGAGGAACTGTCAGGTTGAATGCCACTTCGAATTACAACAGGCAGTACAAATCCAATGGATCAATTTCAGTTGGCTATGCCATCACCAAAACAGATGAGAGGGGAACACCCGGTTACAGTCGTTCTCAGGATTTTAATTTAAGATGGAATCACTCTCAGTCTAGCAAGGCGCATCCCAGTCAATTGTTTAGTGCCAGTGTCAATTTTGGTACCTCCAATTTCTTTAGAAATACGACTACAGCGGCTAACACTGCATTGCAGTCCACTATCCAATCCAATATTTCCTTTACAAAAAGATTTTTGGGAACACCATTCTCACTGGCGATGGGAGCTTCGCACTCTCAAAATACTCAAAACAGGATCATGACGATTACCTTGCCAAAAACAACTTTGACAATGAATCAGATATTTCCTTTGAAGAGAAAAAATCCAATAGGAAATGATCGTTGGTACGAGAGAATCGGTTTGAGCTACAATATGACTGCCAATAATACTTTTCAGATCATTGACTCCTTATTGTTTACGCCGGATGGTCTAAGCAATGCTATGAAAGAAGCAAAATATAGTATTCAGCATGCTCCAAGTATCAATATGTCCTTCAAGATTTTGAAACATATCAACTTTCAGCCTAATATCAATTACAGAGAATACTGGTATTTTTATTCCAATGAAAAAAGATTTGACGCTAATTTGTTGGTGGATGCTGATACACTTTTTGACCAGACGGGTGCTATCAGCAGTATCGACTATGACACAACATTTGGAAGGGTCGAAAGCCTGAGGGATTATGGTTTTTATTCTGTTCGAGATTTTAGTGCCGGAGTAAGTTTGAATACGCAGATTTATGCGACGGGAACATTTAATATCTGGCGTTTGCACAAGGTTCGAGCTGTGATCAGACCAAATGTCAGTTTTGCCTGGAGACCAGATTATAGCAATGATTTTTGGGGATATTATGGCCAGGTACAGACGGATGTCAGATATCCGGATCGATTCAACCGATACAGCAGATTCGATGTGGCTCCTGGAGCTGGCAAACAGTCGCTTCTCAACTACAGTGTCAATGTTCGTATGGAAGGAAAAATGCGCAGGAGCAAGCGAGATACGACAAACACCGACAAGTTTAAAAATATTGTCATTCTAAACAATCTAAATATTGCCAGCAGCTATAATCTCGCAGCAGATTCTTTGAAAATGTCACCGGTATCTCTAAATGCGAACACTTTATTGTTCAAGTTTATCAATGCAACTTTGAGCATGACCTATGACCCTTATGCTGCCGATAAGTTTACCAACCGAAGGGTCAATATTTATGAATGGGAGGAGTCGAATCGTCTCTTAAGATTGACCTCTGCCTCTTTAAATTTATCAACGGGATTAAATAGTCAAAATATAAAGTCTTTATTTAAAACAGAGAGTAAACAAAATCAACCCAACAGAAGACAAAAACAACAAAATGCAGAGTTTCAGTTTTTCCAGGGTTTAAATTTGAACTACAATCTTAGATTTAATCAACAATATGTCAATGGAAAAGACAGTCTTATCATCAGTGCTAACGAGTTAGCGGTAAACGGAGCTGTCAATCTGTCCAAAGGTTGGAATATTGTTGTATCTCGTATCGGTTATGATTTTACTAAAAAGAGAATAACTTATCCGGATTTTACTTTCTCTCGAAATCTGCATTGCTGGGAAATGGGTCTGAACTGGCAACCGGAACCCAAAACATGGAATTTTTTCCTGAGAGTCAGACCTGGCTCGCTTGGATTTATCAATATCCCGATGCGGAAAACACAGTTTGATCCTTATTGATGAAATAATTATATTTTTGTTTCATAATCAATTACTTATTTTTATTTTTGTTTAGTGTATCAAACAATATATAAAAAATTTTACTCTTATGAAACAGAAAATCTTCTGCATTGCAGCTCTAATTTTTATATTATTTTCTTGTAAAAAGGATAGTAATAATAATCCACCTGCTGCAGTTACTACAGCTTTTGAAAAAAGTGATTATGTCTCCTATGAGGTTGCTTCACTTATAAGTACTGAAACTATGAGTTCTATAACTTATTCAGCAACAATTGACGGAACAATTGGAGTAACTCTTGACAGAACGGACAGTATCCTAGTTTTTATAATGCCAGTTCTATCAACTGGAGCTCACACAATCAAAGTGGATTTAGGAAATGGTGAACAAACCTTAAATTTCAATATTATACTGGGGAATGCGATAGCTGATCCTGACCAATATTTTCAGAATTACGTTAGTGTATACGACTTTAGAATGCTAAATAACTTCTCCAAAGGAGATACCTTGTTAACAGGAATAGACCGTAGTAATTTTTTAGCTGATCAACAAACGATTTCGAACAATGCTACTTTAGCTATACAAAATTTTTCAAATTTAAGTCTTGCTGAAAAAAATCAAGTTGTACAATTTCTGGATGCCAATAAAGCCTGGATGGATGAACTCCAAGCATCTATCAATGATTTAAAAAGTATAATGGGGCAATTAAGAATGAATGCAGTGGATGACTATGATTTGAGGGTTACTGAGGCTATGAATAATTTTTTGAGTATTAAGAGAGAAATAGTAAATAAAATTCCGAATATAGTTGCCTTAGTTGGCACTTCCTGCTTGTTTTTGAGTCCTGTTGGCTGTGCTGTTGCTGTTGGAATTGGTGTCGGCTATTTTATAACTGAAATTCAAGAATTAAACTTAACGATTGATGAGTTGATGGATGCCATATATTATCCATTTTATAATTTATTGGGTCAAAGGCCGGTTAATGTTATATTTGAAAATGGAATAGCAAAAGATTTAGTAGTAACTATGGATTATCGAACAATCTATAATGGAGATGGAAATAGTACAGTA
>JBILRD010000105.1:0-6759 GCA_044372845.1 Saprospira sp.
CGTCAATATTGACAATAGAACCGATCGCAATTCCTTCGGAAAAAGATTTGTTTTTATCAAAGGTCGTCACGCCTATCAAACTTTCTGAATTGGTTCTGACGCCTTTGCCCAGGGTATTGGACAAGTGGGGTAAAGAGCTTTCTTTCAATTTTAACAACAAGTCCATCGTTCCTAAAACGCCACCGGCAAAGATGACGCCTTTGGTTTTGACCTGCCCTTTTTTTGGAAATCTTCTAAGCGAATCCTTGAATCGGATGATATATCCTTCGGAGCCATCTTCCTTTTGCGGGAGGACATCGTAGACCAAGGTTTCGGCTTTGATCTCTGCACCCAGTTTTTGAGCCAGGTAGAGATAATTTTTATCGAGGGTATTTTTTGCATTGTGCTGACAGCCCAGCATACAACCGCCGCACTGAATACAGCCTGTTCTGTCTGGACCTTCACCATTGAAGTAGGGATCAGGAGCTGTAACGCCGGGTTTTCCAAAATAAACAGCCACATCGGTTTGTTCAAAGGCATTTTTGTTGCCGATTTCTTCTGCCAGCTGCAACATCAGATCTTCACTGATGCTTTTGTAGGGATGTCTTTCGGCTCCCAGCATTCTTCTTGCTGTTTGGTAATGAGGCTTTAGTTCCTCTTCCCAATCACGAAGCCCTTTCCAGTTTCCGGAATTAAAAAAGGCTGATTTAGGTATCGGCAGCGTATTGGCGTAGACAATGGATCCTCCGCCGACTGCGACTCCGCTCAGCACGGCCACATGACGGTAAAAGGAGAGTTTGAGCATACCCTGAAGTCCCAGTTCGGGTAACCAGAGCCATTTTTTGAGGTTCCAGTTGGTCTTTGGAAAATCCTGTTTTTTGGAATACCATCTTCCTTTTTCAATGACTAGGACCTTGTAACCTTTTTCAGAAAGCCTCAAAGCAGAAACGGATCCGCCGAAACCACTGCCAATGATCACGTAATCATAATCGAAATTTTCTGTCATGGTTGCCAATATTTAGGATAAAGGATAAGAAAGAATTAAAATAGCAGTTTTTTTATCAATAAAGAAAGTTGCGCTAGGATAAAATTAAAACTCGGTTCATGGAATTTAAAATAAACTACGTTTATTCAGGATTATTTTAATAATTTTGATTATCCGCCATTCTTTAAACCGACTAGCCTAAATTATGAATAATATATATTTCTTCCTACTTACGGTAATCCTGCTTTTTAGTTTAAGCGCTAATGCCCAGACGCTTGTTATTAACGAGGGTTCTAATAAAAATTATCAGTCAAATAGTGATGAAGACCAGGATTATCCCGATTGGATAGAAATTTATAACAACGGAAGTTCTCCAGTCAATTTATTAAACTATTCATTAACAGATGATAGTCTTGACATTGGTAAATGGAAATTTCCAAATATTATAATTCAACCTGGTGAGTATAAGGTAGTTTTTTGTAGTGGTAAAGATCGAAAGCCAATTTCAGGATTTAAACAGGTGTTTAATCAATCTTCATTCAATCCGGTAGTTGGCTGGAATACACATAATTTTGTTTCCCCTTTTGTCTGGGATGGTGTATCAAATGTTCTGATAAATATAGCATCCTATGCCAATGGCTACACTACCAATTCTGTTTTCAGACAAAGTACCACCCCTTTTTTATCAACATTGTTTGTTTATCAGGATGGAAGTTCTGCAGTTTTGGGTTCTGAATATGGTTTTAATACAAGGCAAAGACCAAATCTAAGGCTGAATAACAGAACCATTGGAACAGGAAATATACAGAATTCAGATACTGATTATCCTGCACCTTACGGCAATTGGTACTGGGCTGCCAAACACCAGATACTTGTCTTGGCTTCGGAATTAAGTGCTGCAGGATTGACTGCTGGAAATATCAACAGTCTAGCATTTGATGTCGTTTCTACAGACCCCAATACTGTTTATGATTATATCAACATCAATCTTAAAGCGGTAACTGATACCGAATTGAGTACCTTTTTTCAAAGGGTTGATAGTGCTAACACGCAACATACAAACTTCAAGATTTCTTCCAATGGAGAAAAAATTTACCTTTATTCTCCGTTACAAACCTTGCTGAGTTCACTCGAGGTTAAATGTCAACAACTGGATAATAGTGTAGGTTCTTTTCCGGATGCCTCTACTAACATCAGTATCTTTGCTACTCCTACGCCTCGTCAAAGCAATAATTCTTCTTTGACCTATTCTACTTTTTTACAGGATTTATCCTTTTCTGTTCCTTCTGGAATTTATAATTCTACCCTTAATATCAGCATCAACAACCCGAATGGTCTTGGAAGCTCAGTATATTACACCTTGGATGGAAAAGAGCCAACTACAGCTTCTCTTCTTTATTCCGGAGCACCCATCAATATTTTTTATTCACAAGTACTTAAAGCCAAGGCCTTTAGTAATAACAATACAGTCCTTCCCAGCAAAACCAATACTGCTTCCTATCTGATAGGGATCAATCACTTTACACCTGTTTTGTCATTGACAACAGACCGATCAAATCTATACGGAACAAATGGTATTTTTGATAATTGGGCCTTTGACTGGCAAAAAGCAGCCTATGTCGAATACTTCGATACCTCCAACCAATTGATTTTTTCTCAAAATGCCGGTATGCAAATTGATGGTGGATGGGGCGGAAGTCGCTCACAACCTCAGCATTCTTTCAGAATAGAACTCGATAATTCTGCTTTGGGTGATGGAAGTATCCAGTATCCACTAATACCAAATCGACCGAACAGAACAAAATATAGCAATCTCTATCTAAGAAATGGCAGTAACCAATATCTCGCTTTTCCTTACAAAGATGCTTGTCAGGTCGAAATGATGGCATCTAAAACTAAAAACTACTATTCTGCCTGGCGACCCGTCACGGTTTATATCAATGGAGAATATTTTGGATTGTATGAACTAAGGGAAAAATTTGATGAGGATTATTTTGAAGAACAGGAAAATGCAAATCCTGATTCTATCGAAGTAATGTCGCTCAGTGCCTGGAATTCTTTTGTTTTACATGCCGTTCAAGGCTCTGTCGATTCCTTTTATACATCTTATAATTCTTTTACTACTCTGAACACCAATGATACAGCTTATTGGACCAAGGCAGACAGATACTTTGATATGGAGTGGTATAATGATTATATCATTGCGGAATCATGGATGGGAAATGTTGACTGGCCGGGAAATAATATAAAAATTTATAGATCAGACAAAACGAACCATCGCTGGAGATTCTGCCTGATAGATCTCGAACTATCGCTTGCACCTGGTGGCTGGACGGATTTCAATTTTGACCATATTCAGTACTTGTTGAGTCGAAGTACTGCTATTCCGGCTATTAATATTTGGCTGAGAAGTATACAGAATGCTAAATTTAAAAGATACTTTATCAACCGATTTGCCGATTTGATGAACACAGCATATAAAACCGATAAACTGCTGGCAATTGAAAACAGTATGTTTAATCAGACTGTTCTCGAAATGCCTAAAGAGTACGCCAGATGGGGCAATCCAGCTATTGCTCAGCAGATGACTGATTTTAACAATAACCATCTGACCTTTCAATACCAATTATCCAACAGAACGGCTCAGGTAAGAAATCATATCAATTCCAATTTTTCTCTTAACGGACAGGTCGATTTAACCCTTGAAGTACAACCTCAGGGAGCAGGAAAAATAAAAATCAATACGATTGTTCCGGACTCATTGCCATGGACTGGTGTATATTTCAACGGTAATCCTGTTACGTTAACTGCCATACCAAATCCCGGTTTCCAGTTTGAGTATTGGGATGCCAATAACATCATTTCAACCAGAGATACGAACGAGGTGCTGGATATCAATGTTTTTGCTGATGCTACTTTTAGAGCCTTTTTTACTGTAGATTCGGTAGTTGGTAAATTAGCCATCAGTGAATTGAATTATCATTCTGACAGTACAAGAGACGCCGGCGACTGGATTGAATTTCATAATTATGGAAATGGCGCTCTGAACATTTCTGGTTGGACGATGAGGGATGGAAATCCACTAAATCAGTATATTTTTCCTCAGGGAACAATTTTGCAACCTAATCAATATTTGGTTTTGGTCAGCGATAGTATCAAGTTTAAAAACCAACATCCTGCTGTAGCTTTTTCAGGTCAGTTTCCTTTTAGTTTTAGTAATGCTGGTGAACTAGTCAGAATAATGGATGGCATTGGAACTATGGTTTTGGAAATGAATTATCTGGATTCTCTTCCCTGGCAAATGGCTGCGGATGGTTTTGGAAAAACCTTGGAGTTGGTACAGGATAGTCTGAATCCTGACCTGGCTTCCAGTTGGTTTGCAGGTTGTACGGGAGGATCGCCTGGCGGACCCTTTATTCCATGTTCAGAGAATATCGTTTTTAGTGAAATCAATTATAATTCAAATCTTAGCAAAGATGCCGGCGACTGGATTGAAATTTACAATGCAGGGAATACGACTTTAAACCTTTCTTCCTGGTATTTTTCAGATTCTGATGACAGCCATTTCTACATTTTTCCTCAGGGAACAAACCTTCCTGCCGCTACCTATCTGGTAATCTATGGTGATCAGGCAAAATTCAACAGTCGATTTCCAAACCTGACGAACAAAATCGGACCTTTCAATTTTGGATTGAGTAGTTCAGGAGAAGCGATCAGGCTTTTTGATGCCAGCGGAAAGTTATACCAGTCAATGGTTTATGACGAAAATGCCCCATGGCCAGCTGGAGCTAATGGGAATGGTTATACATTGGAGATTATCGATAAAAATGGACTTTCCTGCGATGGAACTAACTGGCAAGACGGATGTGAGGAAGGATCTCCAGGGACTTCTCCTACATTTCCTTGTACGGCAAACAGCGTTTCTCAGACAGAGCAATTGCTGCAGCTCAAGTTGTATCCCAATCCGAACCATGGACAGTTTCTCTTGGACCTTGGCAATCTGACAGAAAGCGACAAAAAAGTATTTGTTGAGATTTACAATCTTCTAGGCGAAAAAATCTACTATGAAGTAATCATGCCGGGGCAAAAAACGCATGAGATTGAAATAGAGGATGCCCTTCCTGGAATATATTATGTCAAGGTTACTGTTGGT
The DNA here is from genome assembly GCA_044372845.1 of Saprospira sp. Lineage (GTDB taxonomy): Bacteria > Bacteroidota > Bacteroidia > Chitinophagales > Saprospiraceae > Saprospira. Next base: position 5,118 of record JBILRD010000105.1, read on the forward strand.
AATGCAAGCCAAAGCCTGAAGATGGTTGTGAAGGGGTTTTAGTTTTTTGTGACCCTAAGTTATTTAATAAATATAGTTAAAACGACAAATGCCTTTTCCGATAGGTTTTAAAACTCTCAATCATTAAATCTTGATAATCAATTAACAAAAATATAATATCTGCAATTTGTTAAAAAAACATATATCAGTATCTTTGCATAGATTTGAGAATTCCCTTTAAACGGATTATATATATTCTTTCTATGCACAAATATATTGTACTGATAATTATTTTCAGTTCCTTTAATTTAGTCGCCCAATACAACTTTACCTCCGGCTCCGGAGAACTCAAAGGTATAGGTGGATCAGCCTCACAAAGTATCGGACAGATAGCCTATACCACTTATCAATCTGACTCGGGAAGAGTCAACCAGGGAGTGATTCAACCTTATCAAATATCTGTTATAAGTGGGGAAGACATTAGTAATATTGTGCTCTCTCTCAGGGCTTTTCCAAATCCTGTTTCTAATATTTTAAATCTCGAAGTCCTTTCAGAGAACTTTTTAAATGAACATCAGCAACTATCTTATCAATTTTTTGATATCAACGGCAGGTTGCTTAGATCAAGCAAAATAAATGAATCATTGACTGAAATCTCTGTTTCGGATTTACCGCCGGCTACCTATTTCTTGCAAATCATCCAGCAAGATAAAAACATCAAAACTTTCAAAATCGTTAAATCGACTTTTTAGATTATGAACTCCTTTTTACAAAAACTCCCAATACTAGGCATTTTATTTCTGCTTACCTTTTCGGTAAATCTGAAAGCCCAAGCACCCCGCAAATTCAGCTATCAGGCAGTTGTAAGAGATGCTGCAGGTAATCTGGTCATCAATCGACCTGTCGGGATTCGATTTACAATTCTTCGTGGTTCAGCTACGGGTATAGCAGTTTTTGCTGAAACGCACAGACCTACCACCAATAATGATGGATTGGCATCAGTAGAAATAGGAGGCGGTTCTGCTCTTTTTAATGCCATTGGAAATATTGATTGGGCTCTAGGACCTTATTATCTTAAAACTGAGATAGACCCTAATGGAGCGACGGCTTATAATATTGTTGGTACCAATCAGTTATTGAGTGTTCCTTATGCACTCTATGCCGAAAAGTCAGCCAATCCGGGTAATCCTGGTTTAAATACTTTAATCAGAACTGAACCTGCCAATCCAAGAACAGGAACCTGTCGATTTGGAGGTGTTGCCTTTTATTTTGGATTGGATACCAACAGAAATAATGTATTGGACAATGCGGAGATTAACAGCAACCTCACCAAATTTGTCTGTAACGGAAAGGATGGCAAAGGAATCGTTGCTACACTGGATAATGGTAATGGGACTTTTACCTTTACCTATACAGACGGTACAAGCTTTACCACTTCTAACCTTATAGGTCCTGTAGGGCCAACAGGTCCTAGCGGACCACAAGGAGCCGCTGGTGTGGGAATTGTTTCCACAGTTGATAATGGTAATGGTACCTTCACCTTGAATTATTCAAACGGAACATCTTTTACGACAGGAAATTTAACTGGTCCGACAGGCCCCGTCGGACCGCAGGGACAGATAGGTTTAACAGGTCCTCAAGGTCCTGCTGGTCCAACAGGCGC
>JBILRD010000106.1:0-6696 GCA_044372845.1 Saprospira sp.
CTGTTAAACTGTATCTATTGACAGTCATGTTGATACTATTTATAAATTTTCAATCCCCCTATTTAATAATTGGAGTATAGATAAGTTTGCAGCTTATAATTTTAAACTGCATGAAAAAGGTTACTGGAAAATGTTTCCGGAGGTGGAAATGAAAAGGAGATATAATTTTCAGGACCTTCTAAATCATTGAAAGGCAAATAGATTGTTTCTGAATAGGTAGATACTAGTAATTTTCCAGGTGAAACTATTTTTTCTATTTCTTTACAAAAAAGATGCTTGTAATAGTCAAACATCAAATTATTTTTTTCATTGCTTGGCTGATCTTGACCTAAAGCAAAGAATAATAATCTATCCAGTTTTTTACTCAGTGCAGTTTCTTCATGATCCCACCAACATCTGTAGAAGATGGAGTCAGATTTTACTTCATATGAAACCACATCATACATCTCAGCTTCAAAAGAAAATTCACGGGCATGTTTCCATTTCAGTTTTGTTTTTGAATCTTCTATTGAAAATTTCAACAAAACCAACTCTTCCTGATTTACACCTTTTATCAACTTTCTTTTGATTTCTTTCTTAACTGTATGCCTACGCTGTTGCATCCAAAGATAATTGGCAGCAATGGGTAGACACAAGCATAAAAGTAAGCTAAAGCTGATAATTTGATTTTTCAAAACTTGATCATTTCGGTAATATTCAAAATTACAGTTTTTTAAAAATCTTTTAATTATTTATTCCCGATTAAATCATAGTAAGACAAATTCTTACAAGAAAAAACAAAATAAAGTTCGGAAAAACATTGAGATAGAGGATGAATCTTAATTTTTTAAAGGAATCTTGATCTCCACTCCGGACTTGGAATCATGCACTCCTCTTTTTTGCCAAATAACCTATAGCGATTGTTGGCAATGAGTTTGTAAAAGAAGTTTCTTATGAATGGAGGAATTATGATAAATCCATATAAAAGCGGCCAGGCTCCATTTAATTTTCTGGCAATTCTCAATGCTCCTGTTGAAAACAAAAAAGCTTTATCGTTTTCAATGAGCACCAGCGATTCAAATTTATCTTTTGGTATCTTATATTTTTCAAGTAAATTCTGACCAATTTCAGATTGAAGAGAGGCGAAATTGAAATAAGCTTTTTTATCTCTTCTGAGTACAAATTGTACCGATCTGTCACAAAAATTACACACCCCGTCAAAAAGAATGATTGCCTTGTTTTCCATAATTTTCAATAAAATTTAACCAATCCTGATACTTTTCGTCCGTCATTACCCTTGGAAATTTTGCCTGTCCACCCATTTTTCCATGAACAGCCATCCAATTTATAAATACTTCGAATGGGAAGGTATGAATTTTTATATACCTGAGTAAATTCTCTTTCCTTTCAGTGGCATAGTCATCATTTAATTCAAACAATTTTCGATCCAGAATATTTGAAATAGTTTCTGAATCAATTTCTTCATCAACAGAAAGATACCAATGGTGTTCAAAATGATTGTTAACTTTTATTGCCTTTACTGTAAATTCTGGAATGATTAAATCTAATTCTTTTTCTAAGTATTCAACCGCTCCATTCATATTCTCGACCGAAAGGTGTTCTCCGCAGACACTCAAATATTGTTTTGTTCTTCCAGAAATTTTAATCTCGGCTCTCTTTTTATCTATAAATTTAACAGTATCTCCCAGTAAATACCTCCAGGCACCCGAACAGGTACTCAACAAAACAGCATAATCTACCCCTTCTTCAATTTCCTCGATAAATAGTGCTTTTGCATGAGGATTGATATTCCCATCCTGAAAGTTATCATCATTGAATGGTACAAATTCAAAAAATACCCCATTGTTTAAAACTAATTCCATTGGCATATTATCACTATCCAGTCTGGTTTGACAGGCCAGACAACCCTCTGAGGTGTAATAGGTATCCAGGGTGATGATCGGTTTAGAGGTTAATTGTTCAAATCTTTTTCTGTAGGGCCCAAAGGCAACCCCTCCTGAAACATAAACTTCAAAATTGGGCCAAATATCATGGATACTGTCCAATTTGTGATATTCAATTACTTTTTCCATCATCAATTGCACCCAGGATGGTATGCCTGAAATGGTACAAATATCCCAATCGGACGCTTGTTTTGCAATGGCATCAATTCTACTGTTCCAATCCTTGATTTTACTGATCTCAAATCCTGGACGATAAAAGGATCGAAACCAAGTAGGAATATTGGAAGAATTGATACCGGAAACATCCCCAATTAACAGATCTCCCTTTTGAATAAAATCTGTAGAACTACCCAACATTAAAAACTCCCTGGAATAAAAAGAAGGTGATAGGCCTAGCTTTATGGATTGCGAAAACATATATTGAGAAGTTCTTCTCATCGCTCTAAGCATCGCATCACTGACCGGAATATATTTACTGGAGCTGCCTGAAGTTCCGGAACTTAATGCAAAATATTTTATTTTTCCCGGCCAAACCACATTGCTTTCTTCGTTGTATAAACGGTTCCACCATTTTTCATAAATACTGTTATAATCATGGATTGGAATATTTTGCTGAAAGGCTTTGACAATATCTTGGCATTCAAGAATTTCAGAGAAATTATAAGTTTTACCAAAATCAGTTTCTTTTGCTCTTCTAAGCAATTTTTTTAGAGTTTTTAACTGCAATTGTTGAGGGCTATTAACCATAGAAGTTGATATTCTCTTATGAATTCTCAACCCGCTTTTAATCAATCTTCCTCTTAATGGTAAAATCAATGGCATATCTTTAATTCTTTAATTCCTAATTCGCATTTCAAAAAATATAATCAGCTCAAAGTGCTTCAGAATTTTTTAAATTTTGATGAGCCCAATCAGTTTTAAAATACTGTTAAAAAAATTAAGTTATTTAAAACTCAAATAAAAAACTTTTATCAAAAGAAGAAATTTTAATATTATATTTGTAAGGCAACTTTAATCAAACAAATAAACTATACAATTATGTCTAAATGCTTTAATCTATTATTCATTTATTTGCTTTTAGCTTTTTTTTCGAGTATCAATGCACAGGAAACTGTAAAACTTACCAACAAAAAAGATGGTGGATATTATTTTACGGTTGTTAACGATATTGAAGCCACAGAGGTTCAAAACCAAAATAGAACTGGTACTTGCTGGAGTTTTTCTGCTCTCTCCTTTTTGGAATCGGAATTACTAAGAATGAAAAAAGGAAAACATAATTTGTCAGAGATGTACATCGCACGCAAAGCATATGAAGAAAAAGCAGTCAATTATGTGAGAATGCATGGTAATTTCAATTTCGGTCCCGGCGGCGCCTTTCATGATATCCCTTATGTTGTTAAAAAATACGGTATCGTTCCAGAAGAAGCCTACAAAGGGCTCGAATATGGGGAAGACAAGCACAACCACTCTGAGATGGATGCAGTACTCAAAGCTGTTGTTGAACAATTGGTAAAGAATCCTCAGGGAAAGTTGACCCCATCATGGAGAAAAGCAGTATCTGGAATTTTGGATGCTTATTTTGGTGCCGTTCCTTCAGAATTTACTTATGAAGGCAAGAAATACACCCCTCAAAATTTTGCCAAAGAATTGGGTTTGGATATGGACGATTATGTTATCATTACGTCATTTACACACCATCCTTTTTACGAACAATTTGTATTGGAAGTTCCAGATAACTGGGCGCTTGGATTGACTTATAATGTACCGCTGGAGGAATTGATGGAAATTACTGAGCATGCCGTCACCAAAGGATTCAGCGTAGCTTGGGCCAGCGATGTTTCTGAAAAGGGATTTTCTTTCAGAGATGGTTTGGCTATAGTACCTGATGACGAATCGACCATTCAAATCAAAGGAAGAGACAATGCCCAGTTTAATGATGCCGGTGCACAGAAAGTCAGTTCTGCCTTCGATGCTCCAGTAAAGGAAAAAGCAATTACTCAGGAAATGAGACAGGTGGCTTTTGATAATTACCAGACTCAGGATGATCACGGCATGCATTTTACCGGATTGGTAAAAGATCAGGTAGGTACCAAGTATTTTATCGTGAAAAACTCATGGGGAAAAGCCAATGACTGTGATGGTTATTTTTATGCATCTGAGGCTTTCTTTAAATACAAAACGACCAATGTAATGGTTCACAAAGACGGTATTCCTAAAGAAATGAAAAAGAAACTCGGAATTAAATAACTATTTTTTTGTAAATATATAAAGGCTATGATTATGAGATACATTTTAACAATCCTTACCCTATTTTCAATGCTTGAGCTTAACTATGCTCAAGGCACTTTAAAAAGATATTCTAATCTCTCCTCATCAGGTCTAAATATTTATGCCGACAGGACCTTAGATAATGGTTTTATCATAGCAGGAATAACAACCACTTCAGTACCAGATATACTGATCAACAAACTCGATGTTTTGGGTAATATTCAATGGACATACAGACTTAACCGACCTGGCTATGAACAAACTATTGATGCTAAGTATAATTCCTTTGATAGTTGTTATTATATACTCTATCAGGAAAATAATTTTGTAGGAAATATTTTGAAATTAAACGCTTCAGGGCAAGTTATTTATGACAGATTATTGAATCTAAATGGCATGAAGGTTGCGTCCGGAAGTTCAAATGCCAGCCTTGAAATCACCTCTGACAATCAGTTACTGGTGCATGCCTTTAGCATAGATACCGCCAATGTATACACTATGGGATTGAGCAAGCTGGATACAGGTGCCAATACTATCTGGTCTAGATATTATTCCTATCCAGGGGGAAGTACATTTGCTATTGATGTCAAAGAAACTAGTGATAATAATTACATTATGCTAGGCTACAGAGACACAGCTGTATCCGGCACTGCTTTGATGCCTTATATTATCAAAGTAGATACAGCTGGCAATAAACTCTGGGAAAATAATTATTACCTCTCTTCTTTTACTTGGCCAAGTAAAATTAAAGAATTAAGTAATGGAAAATTTGTAGTGACAGGTTCTAATCCTACAGGTACTAATCAACGTCTTTTTACTATGTTTCTTGATACTGATGGAACAAAACTTTGGCATGTAAACAGAGCTGGTTCAGTTTCTCAATATAACAGGTCTGAAGATGTAGTTGAAAATGCTGACAGTAGCTTTACCATAACTGGTTTTCAATACAATTCTACTCCTACTTTTTCTCACAATATGGCCTTTATTAAAATGGACCAAAATGGAAATGAACAATATTTTAACAGTATTTCTACTGGTGTTGCTGTCCCTACCGGGAAGTACATATGGCATGCTCCCAATAATGGCTATTTTATAATAGGTGTTGACGGTCAGAGTCCATTTCTAATCACAACTGACTCTATGGGTAATTTATTTACCAATTTTGTTTTTGGCAGAGTATTTCAAGATATTAACAATAATTGCCAGTTTGATGCTGGAGAACCTCCTGTCAATAATTGTTTAATAAATATTAGCGCACAAAATTCAAATTATCAATCCTTAACATCCAACAATGCTAATGGAACATTTCTAATGCAGGCCGACTCCGGTACATTTAGCCTGGAAGCAACCAATATCTCCCCTTACTGGCAGTATTGTTCGAATCCACAAACTGTTAATTTTACTGGATTTTCAGGCAGAGATACAGTAGATTTTCCATTACAGATTGTTGATACATGCAGCTTTTTAGAGGTTGACATTTCTTCTACCATCATCAGAAGATGTTTTCCGGCAGATTATTATGTCAACTATAAAAACAGAGGTACAGTAAGAGCACAAAACGCTTATGTTGATGTAACACTGGATCCCTATGTTGATTTTGTATCCAGCACTATTCCGGTTTTCAGTCAGAATGGAAATACATACAGATTTCAAGTTGGGAATTTAAATGTAAACAGTCAAGGGTCATTTACTATCAGCACTCAGATTCAATGTGACAGCACCGTTTCTCTGGGACAGGTACACTGTACTGAGGCTCATATTTATCCTGATAGTCTTTGTAATAATTCTCTCTGGAATGCTGCCATTATGAATGTTAACGCCAGATGTGACAATGATACAGCTGTTTTTACCATCATCAATCAAGGATTTGCCAATTCCGGGACTTTGAATTTTGACGTCATTGAAGATCTTTCCATCATTCAAAACTCAAATTATCAACTGAATATTGGTCAGCAATTGGAAGTCAGAGTTCCAACATCTCCTGGTAAATATTACCGATTAAGTGCTGATCAGGAAAGCGGATATCCAACTATTCTTGGCGATGCTACTGCCAGGTCAAAGTTCCTTTACTGTCAACAGCAAAGCAATCCGATACTACCAGCGTTACAAGGACAATTTTACAGTGGAAACAGTAGTCCATTTGTGAGTATTGATTGTCAATCCAACAGAGGTGCTTATGATCCTAATGATAAAAATGCCCAACCTCTTGGATATGGCCCTTCTCATTTTATAGAGAATAATATTCCATTGAATTATCATATCCGTTTTCAAAATACAGGTACAGATACGGCTTTCAGAGTCATGATCATTGATACACTCTCAGCTTTTTTAAATCCTACTAGCTTGAGAATGGGTGCCAGCAGTCATCCATACAGATGGGAATTGAGAACAGGGAATGTCTTGGTGGTGTATTTTGACAATATCATGTTGCCGGATAGCAATGTAAATGAACCTGCGTCACATGGATTTTTTAAAATGGAGCTTG
>JBILRD010000175.1:0-5203 GCA_044372845.1 Saprospira sp.
GGAATATGGAAATAAAAAAGGGATATTGGAATTAGAAGATGGCGTTTCTACTTTCAGAGATGATGCCTTACTCCATAATTTTGAGGAAAATTTAAAACAACTGTCTTCCGGTATCGAGATAATATGTAACAATTCTTCCAAACAAACATTCTCTTTTAGCTTTGAAAATCATGGTCTTGGCAACTATAATCAGAATTGGATTGGAAAAACTATTCATCGTTTGACAGGAGCACAGGTTTTAACTATTTACCTTAACGTCGCTAAAATTACTGGGGATGATAATGTTTATTATGCACTCATGAATGTCATCATGAAAAGCATTGCAAAAACTTTTGATAAAAATTAACATATCATATTGATTTAACCTGGAAGAAAATTGCAACTTAAATTAACCGTAAAGAAATCATTATCAAAACAAAAAATATATTTTTATAATTCTATTTAAGTGTATAACTTGCAAAAACTTGATTTACGATACCATAAATTTCAATTATATAATTTTCATACATTAGCAAAATATTGCTTTTCTAAATCACATTACAAATGAATACTATCAAAACGCTAAAAAAACTATCCAAAACTCAACTTGCTGAATTAAATAAAGGAGTCATTGAAGTTACGGGAAAAGCGATGAACAGAACAGCGTTGGGTGTTGTAGATGCTATCTTTACACTTTACCCAAATATTACATTTGCCGAACTGAAAGAGATGCTTCCCGACAGTATCAATCCTTCAGCGCCTAAAAACTACAAATCTATTTTCAACCCATATTCTGACAGATTATATGGCGTAGTTCAAGCTGGTTCTATCAGACAGGAATGCGAAGCACAAGGTTTGGACATCAATGCCTCTCATTTTACGGCAGCTGACGAAGTTTTCAAAACATCAGACGGTGTGGAAGTACTGGTATCAAAATCTTGGGAATCATCTGATACGGAAACCGGTGAAAATGACCTTCAGAACCTGATCAATCATGTTGCTCAATACGGTGTCAGAGTTGTCAAGGTAGAAAAGAAAGAATCCTTTAACAAAGGAGAATATAATTTAGAAACTATTAATCCTGCACTTCTATCTGCCATCCAAAACCCTCCAAAAAACAGTTTTCCTTGGTGGATCTTGGTATTGATTTTAGTCGTTGTTGTTGGAATTGTGGTTTTTATGTTGATAAAATAAATGAAACCATTTCTTAGAATTAGATTTATTTTTTATAATATATATTTTTTATTTAAATTTGAACGCTATGCCAATATCAGATTATGACAAAAGCAGAATTGCAGAATACAAAAGACAGATTGAATCCAAGAAAATTCAATTAGAGAATGTAAAGGATGACAAAAGAAGAAAAACAGAATCTTATGCTTCCAGAATAAAAAGTGCTAGTACACCTCAGTCAAAGTCCTCGATCAGACAGAGTAAAATTACTGAAATGCATAATTTGAATACAAGAATTGATTCTCTGAAAAAAGACATTGAGAATTATAGAAATTCTATTAAATCTATTAAGGAAAGAGCAAGATAAATAACTATTCAAATATTTTTTCATCATAAAAATTAAAACAATGGCAGAATTCAGTATTTCCGGAAGACTATCTGTTGCTGGTCTTCAAAGACAATTCAAACAAACATTTGGTTTAGAATTGAGAGTTTACAAAGGCAACAAATTTGCAGACGAAAAAGCTACTTTGGCGAGTTTATCTGACAAAAAAGTAGAAGATTTTCAATGTGCCGGCAACATGAAAGTTGGTAATTTTGAAAGTAGATTCGAATCGGCTACAGGTTTGAAAGTTCAAATTGCAACACTTCCTGATGCCCCTGTAGAACCAGGTAAATTGGTAAACAACGATTTTACTTTATCTCAAGCTAGCTCAAAGTTTGGCGTGAAGTAAACTTGATGCTATATAAATTCAGAAAGGGTGTTTATAGTTAATGCTATAGACACCCTTATTATTATAACATTCTATTATTGTAATTATTTATCTTATTTGTATGATTCCGATGTCAACCATTCAGGATTGATTTTTAACTTGGTAAATAATTTTATGAAAGTTATTGATAGTATTTGCCGGCCATTTTTTTTATTTTGGCATTTAAAAGATAATCATCCAAAATTAAAAAACATGGCTTTTCTAAATAAAAAAATTATACTTTTTAATTTCTTATTAATAATATATACCCCTTGCAATTTTATTCATGCTCAAGTCTTGAACATCGATCGTGAAATTGAAAATGATAGTACTTTTAAACGTATCAGAGCATCATTCCAGTTTAATTTTTCAAATGACAAACAAAGAAGAAATCTTTTAGACTTTTCCAATACTTCCGAGATAAACTATTTTTTAAAAAACAATTATCTATTTGTTTTCCTCTCTCATACGGAAACAGCTTTCAATGGATTACAGGTATTGGAAAATAATGGTTTTTTTCAGTTAAGATACAGGGATAATGATAGCAGGCATGTAGCTCCGGATTTTTTCACCCAATACCAGTGGAATGGCGTTCAAGGTATGGAACACCGAGCTTTGGTAGGAACTAATGCCAGATTTCGATGGCTGGAGAAAAAAAAATCAGACCTCTACACATCTATAGGTGTTTTTTATGAATATGAAAGATGGAATCCTTTTCTAAATTCTTATGCTTTTGCAATAGATAGTATTGGCATTATAAACAGGAATATTTTTCGTTTAAATACTTCTGTAAAATTTGCACTTAAATTGGGAAAAAACATTGACTTTGTAGGTATAACTTATGCGCAGTTCCCCTTAAATCAATTTTTTTTAAAACCCAGATGGTTTCTTGATTCTAATCTCAATTTTACCGTCAATAAACATCTTGGTTTTGTAATACATTATGACCATACTTTAGATACATACAGACCTTTACCCATTGATGATTACTATTATTCTGTTTCTATTGGTATCAATTTAAAGTTTTAGTCCCAGGAAGATTTTTAAATAACAAAACTATATCCTATAATGAATATCAGCATTAAAGACAGACCTATTCTAAGTAAAAACGAGGAACAATTAAAGGTTACTCGTTACGCACAAGCGCTAATCAATTTTATATTAAACAGTGATACCCCTATCACAATTGGACTTCAGGGCGAATGGGGCACCGGTAAAACTTCTTTGATGTATATGCTCCGTGAGGAACTTGATAATAAAAATGTTGCGACCTCTTGGGTAAATACCTGGGAGTATAGTATGTTTAGAGGGGCTAAAGAAACTACACCAGCAGTATTAAATGGCTTATTAACAACTTTGGAAGAATCCTGCGGAAAGAACTGGACCATTAAACAGGAGACCGAAAAAGCTATGAAAAAAGTTGGTCGTTTTTTTGGAAATTTGGTGAACCAGGTAGCTACTAACCAACTAGGAGTTGATATTAAAGCTGCTGCTGAAAATCAAGTAGAAGTTCTTACTCGTGCTGAAATTGCTCAAATTAAAGCGGATATCTCTGATATTATTGACAAGCTAATCAAAGACAGTAAAAATCCATACCAACGAGTAGTTTTCTTTGTAGACGACCTTGACCGTATTAATCCAACCGATGCTGTTGAAGTGTTAGAAGCATTGAAAAATATGTTTGACATGGACCACTGCATTTTTGTTTTAGCTATTGATTATGAAGTAGTTGTAAAAGGATTGGAAGGAAAATTTGGCAAAAAAACTGAGGAAAACGAGCGTGAATTTAGATCGTTTTTTGACAAAATCATACAAGTGCCATTCAGTATGCCTACCGGAGCTTATGATATAGATTATTTTCTTGATGAAAAAATGAAAGGACTAGGAATGAAAATTCCTGAAAATCTAAAACAGCTATACCTAGAAGTTGTAAAAAACAGTGTAGGACATAATCCAAGAAGTTTAAAACGTTTTATCAATACTTTTAGCCTATTAAATACTATAAGAAAATCTGAAATCGAATCAGGTCAAGAACAAAATTCTGATAATCAAGAGTTAATGCTTTTTGCATTATTAGGAATACAGATTACTTATCCTAAAATATTCAGATTTTTAGGAATGTCTCCCGATTACAAAAGTTGGAATCCGGCATTTGCCGCAAGGAATGGGTTAGACTGGAATTATATTAGTGAAAAGGTCAAAGAATATGGCGAGAATGAACTGGTTGATGAAGATTGGGAAAAAGTAATTTGGGGTCTTTGTCAATCTGATGCTTATCTAAAAAGCAAGGTTTTCAGTATTCTGGAATTACTCAATGCTATATCAGTTCAGTTTGGAGACAGTTTAGAGGAGAATATATTGGCATCTATGGAATTTGCCGCAATTACTTCAGTGGATGATAATCATGAATCAAAACAAAATATTGTAAAAATTGGAGAAAAAAGAATCAGGTATGCTGGATTAGACGCCAAAAAGCAACAACTTTTAGATTGGAAAGCAAACCCGGTAGCTATAGAACTTTGGTATAGAATTTTCTCTAAAATAGATCAAAATTTATCTAGAATAGGTTCTAAAATAAACTATGCCAAGACAGCTACAACCTTTTACAGGTGGTTGGATGACAACAAGAGAGAAGACATTCAAACTGTCTACTGTGACAATCCAAAAGGCAAGTACACTTTTTTAAAATTTGTTTATTATGGATATTCTCCTAATTTTCTAAGTGATATGGTTTCTATTTTAAATGAATTTGGATGGAATCTGAATTTGGAAGATTTGGGAACGGGGGCTAAAGTAGATTTTGAAATTGGCGCCTCACTAAATGGACCAAGCTCTAATTGGAAATTGGCACAATACGGCTCTATATGGTTTGGTTATGAGTTTGTCAACTCGATAGGTAAAGAAAAAGCTGAAGCTTTAATAATAAAGATTAATGATAAGATGTTAGAAAGGCTATCTGAATAATATTCTTGAAAAAAAACAAAAAGAGAATGAAATTAAACCATTCGATGGATTTGCTGCATAAAGTAAAATTTTAAGACTAAATCCTAGCAAAAAAATCCCTAATACGGTTTTTATGCCTAAAAACAATATTACAATATGGATATTAGGCGTAAAAACCGTATTATAATATGGATATTAAGCCTAAATTCCCTATTATTGTACTGAAAGATAAAAAATAGCTCTTATGATTATCCGAAAGCAATTAAAAAATATCGAAGCGCAATGCTTCAAAGGTAAGATTATTATCCTCCTAGGAGCCAGACAGGTAGGAAAAACAACTTTACTTAGACAATTAC
>JBILRD010000107.1:0-6653 GCA_044372845.1 Saprospira sp.
ATACTGAACCATTGAAGCATTATGAAAGGCAATTAAAAGGCCATTCATCAATAATCCGATTTTATAGGCAAAACTATAATATCCTGCTTCTTCATTTCCCAAAGCCGAGTTAATATACCATTGGTCGAATGATGTAAGTATCTGTCCACCAAGAGCATAGGGTACTAATGGGAGAGAATAATAAATCGCATATTTTATATGCTGCCATTTGAAAAGGCGAAAGTTAAGGTAAGGCCAGATTATAAATAAAAATCCGATTGTAGCTAGGGCATTTATAAATAGTTCCCCGACTATTTTACCCAAGTAGCCTTCAGAACCATATTTTTTAAATAGAATAATAAAAAGAACGGCTATCCCAAATTTGGCATATTGAACGATTGTTTGGACTAGGGTAAGCTCTTTACTATTCTTTTCAACGATTCTGAGGTGTGCATAAATAAACCAGATAATATTTGTGTAGGTGTACAATAACAACCAGCCGATAAGAGTTTCTGGAAGATTGATAAAATGACTAATTGACTGGCTATACAAATAAACTACAAATGCGAGGGCGGGGAAAATGACATGTATAGCTATGAAAATACTGGTTATAAAACCTTTTTTATCAGCCTCAGGCTCAAGGAAATATCTTAAAATTGCCCATTCAAGATTTAAAGAGAGTATAACAGACGATATCAATATATAACTCATGTATACATTGGTGATTCCGTATTCTTCTTCGCTTAAAAAATAGGTTAGTACAGGCAAAGAAATAATGCCAAGACCTTGAATTAAAAGGGTACCAAGAAAATAAACACTGGCATGTTTGAAACTTTCAAAAAAGCTGAAACTTCTTAACTTATTTAGAATTGGTAACACAAAAATTTTTAATGTTTAATTGCTGACCTTAATTTCTTTGTTGATCTCTTTGACGAATTTTTGTAATGATTCGTCCATGTTTTCAAATATATACGCTTCAATTTCTATTTCTTGCAATATTTCAACAAGACAATTGATTCTGGCTTCAGTTGTGTAAAATTTATTGACCACCAGTATCTTTTGACTTTTTACAAGGCAATAACCTGATTGGAATTGACCTTTTTCATAGCGGACCTTGTAACTAAGATGTTTGAATAAATCTTCCAATTTTTTTAAAGTAGATTCAGTAGGCTTTAACATCTAGGAAATAAATTGAATAAAAGGTTGTGTGAATATATTACATGTATTTTTTCAAAAACCAACCACTAATTAAAATTATCATAAAGAGAAGAGAGGCATAAGTGAACTCAAGTAAAATTAAGTTACCTATAAAAAACAAAATAGAATAAGTGAAAAGAATAGCTGTTAACCATAGAAACACCAATTTTAATAATGCCAGATTACTATTTTTACTACCACTAACTGCAGCCCAATCTCCCATTGGTTGAACTTGAAAATAGAAACGATCCAGCGTTGTTTTTTCGACAGGCTTGGTAAAAATGGTCGTAACTAACCATACAACAGTCGTAAATAAGACAGTCAAAGGGAATGCCTGATCATATGGTGTTTTAAAAACAAAAAACGGAATGCTGATAAGGGCAGGAGCAATCATGGCCGAAATTTCAGACCAGGCATTGATTCTCCACCAATACCATCTCAAAATAAGTACCAGACCAAGACCGGCACCGCATTGCATGATAAATTCCCAGGCACCAGAGATTTTGGTGATAAACATACTGACAATGATACCTATGATTGCCAAGTACATGGTTATAAGTCTTGAAACAGCAACATAATGTTTATCAGAGCCATTTGGAGCCATGAACCTCTTATAAAGATCATTGACCAGGTATCCTGCGCCCCAGTTTAATTGAGTTGATATGGTGCTCATGTAAGCCGCAAAAAATGCCACCAATAAAAGGCCTAAAAATCCGGCAGGCAAATAATCCTTCATAGCAAATACGAAACCACTTCTTGGATCTTTTGCGTAATCCAATGATTTTTTTAATTTGGCATTTCTCTTAGATTTTTCTGCTATTTCATTATTGATTTTTAGAAGTTCAGGTTTTAATTTGGCTATTTTACTGTCTTTTTCGGCTACTAAATTCAGTTTTTCTTCATTATAAGTGAATACGATGTCCTGAACTTTATGTTCTTTTTTAAATAGTTCAATTTTTGCTTTTAACTCTGGATCGTTGATATGTCTTGGTACAGAATATAAAACGATACAAGCTAAACCCACCATAATCCAAGGCCATGGTCTTATGCAATAATGTGCAATTTGAAAAAACAAAGTTGCCCAGAAAGCATCTTTCTCTGTTTTGGTACTCATCATTCTTTGAGCTACATAGCCACCGCCGCCTGGTTCTGCCCCAGGGTACCAACTGGCCCACCATAAAACACCAATATAGCAGATAAAGGAAGTAAGGCTCAATCCCAAAGTAGCTCCAAGATCATCAGTTTTGCCAATTTTTGGAAAATAGTTAAAAGCTTCAGGCTGGACTTTGGTTACCTGTTCTTTTAATCCTTCTATACCACCAATATCTTTTGAATTAATAACAAAGATAGCCAGCAATATGCAACCGGCCATGGCAATTACAAATTGAATAGCATCTGTAACAGCTACCCCTAACAGACCAGACATAGAGGAATAAAACGCTATAATAATCATTAGTAGTGCAGTCCATTCAAAGGCAGTCCAGAAGTCAATTCCAAAAAAGACCTGAAAAATGGTAATCATAGCAGCATTTACCCAACCTATGATTAGTACATTCATGAAAAGCCCCAAATAAATAGCCTTAAATCCTCTTAGAAATCTGGCAGTTGGACCGCTATATCTCAATTCAATAAACTCAGCTTCTGTTAACACTCCGCTTCTTTGCCAAAGTTTAGCGAAGAAAAAAGTAGTGAGCATGCCACCTGCCAAGAAATTCCACCAAAGCCAATTGCCTGATATACCGCTTGAACCTACAATTTCTGTGACCGCTAGAGGGGTATCTGCAGCAAATGTAGTAGCAACCATTGAAAGACCGGCCAACCACCAAGGTAAATTTCTTCCACCCAGGAAAAAACTTTCCATGTTTTTACCCGATTTGTTGGTGTATAACAATCCTACACCTACAATCAGTATAACAAAAGCCACAATGACAATCCAGTCAATAGATGCTAACATGGGTAAAATTGAACGCTGAATTAAACAGCAAGCGTTTGATTATAATTATAAAGGTCTAAAAATACCTATATTTGATAATATTTGACGTTAAAATTAAAATATTTTGAAGAATTGTTTTCGCCAATTGTATTCTATTGTTCAAAATAACAATATTCTTAATTTAAAAGATAATCAATCAGATGCATTCAAAGTTGTATAGTATTCCCAATAAAGAAGATTTAATAAATGTTAGAAATTTAATTAAACCTTATATAATCCAAACACCGGTATTAACTCATCCTGAAATCAATAGAATTTGTGGTGCTGATGTATTTTTCAAATGTGAAAATTTTCAATCAATTGGCGCTTTCAAGATTAGAGGTGCCAGTGCTGCAGCACTTTTATTAAGTGAAGAAGAACGAAAACATGGATTGACGACACATTCTTCCGGAAATCACGCGCAAGCGGTCGCTAAAATTGCTCAAATATTAGGGATTAAATCTTATATAGTGATGCCTGATAACGCACCTCAAATAAAAAGAAATTCTACCTTAAGTTATGGGGCTGAAATAATTGACTGTAAAGCTACAACTGCTGACAGAGAGGCAACATTGAACAGCGTTGTTGAAAAAACCGGTGCCTATTTTATTCATCCGTACAATGATTACAATGTAATTGCCGGTCAGGCTACTGCTGCCATGGAATTGATGGAACAGGTAGAAAATCTAGATGTGGTTATGGCTCCTATTGGAGGTGGTGGATTGATGAGCGGAACTGCTTTGGCTTGTCATTATTTTCATCCTACAGCTCAGGTTATTGGTGCTGAGCCCAAAGAAGCAGATGATGCTTACCAATCTTTGAAAGCAGGTTACATTATTGAAAATAAAACTACTAATACTATTGCTGATGGTTTGAGAACTACCATCAGAGAAAAAACATTTGGGATATTAAGAGATTATTTAAATGATTTAATTACTGTTTCAGAATCAGAAATTATTGAAGCGATGAGATTGATTTGGGAAAAACAAAAAATTGTCATCGAACCATCCTGTGCTGTACCTTTTGCAGCACTGTTACAACAAAAAGAAAAATTCAAAGGGAAAAGAGTTGGAATAATTATCACAGGAGGCAATGTGGATTTGAATAATTTGCCTTTTTAATCAGTTTTTTATATGGATAAGGTATTATCTACATTACTAACTCTAATCTTCTTTTCAAATTATTCAACTGCTCAAAAAAATATCCTGGGTTACTACATTTCCAATTATGCAGAATCTGGCTGGTTTGTTTACGAGATTTTATTGGAGGATGATTTTAATTTCAAATATAGATTCAGTGGCGACTTGTTTTTTGATGTTACTGAAGGAAAATATGAAATTAAAAAGGATACGGTATTGTTTCAATTTGTAGAATTTAAACCGGATTCTTTTCTGATAATCAATAATAATGATAGTACCTGGTTCTTGGATACAAGAAGAAATCATGCTGAACACCTCAGGCCCCAAAAGATGTTTTTTAGCAAAAATAAATTGTTTAGAATCGACGGAAAAGGAAATGCAATCAAAGAAAAGAAATATGCATACACAATAAATTTTTTTGGAATTGGTTATTACAAAAAGAAGATGTTTTACATAAGGAAGATTAAAAGGGACTGGAAGGCATAAAAAAAGAGTTCGAACTTTTCAGTCCGAACTCCTTAGAATCACGCTATGCTACGAATGAAGAAACTTAATTAAATAACTTTCTCTGTATTCATGATGTAGCATTTGTTGTTTCCCCCTATGTGTTTTAGATATTTATTAAAAAATATTTTCTTTTTTATAATTTGTTTTAAACAGCAACACTAAAATCTCTTAGTGCATTATTTAAAGATGTTTTTTTATCAGTACTTTCTTTTCTTTTTCCAATGATCAATGCACAAGGAACCTGAAATTTACCTGCTGGAAATTCTTTGGTATAACTTCCTGGAATTACAACCGAGCGAGCGGGTACTCTGCCAATATATTCGACTGGATCATCACCTGAAACATCAATAATTTTGGTGGATTGGGTGATGACGACATTGGCACCCAACACGGCTTCAGACTCCACTCGAACACCTTCTACAACAATAGACCTTGAACCAATAAAACAGTTGTCTTCAATGATAACCGGACTCGCCTGCAAAGGCTCCAACACGCCACCGATACCAACACCCCCACTAAGATGAACATTTTTTCCAATCTGTGCACAAGAACCAACCGTTGCCCAAGTGTCCACCATTGTGCCTGAGTCAACATATGCGCCAATATTGACAAAACTAGGCATCAAAATAACGCTAGGAGCCAGATAAGAACCATACCGGGCTATAGCATTGGGAACAACACGTACTACAAGTTCCTTATAATTTTTCTTCAAGGGAATTTTATCATAGAATTCAAAAGGAGGTGTTTCAATCACCTGCATTTCCTGAATCGGGAAGTACATGATTACGGCCTTTTTGATCCACTCATTGACTTTCCAGCTGCCATCGGAAAGTGGTTCCGCTACCCTGATCTTTCCTTTGTCGAGTAAATTTATAATTTCTCTAATCAATGATTTGCTGTCCTCATTTTTTAATAATTCTCTGTTGTTCCAGATTTCCTCAATTTGTTGAATTTGTTGATTCATTATATGATGAATTTAAATAATTCCAATTTAAATAATTGTAGTTTAATTAAAGCTTACCAGCCAGAACACAGGTTTTTTTATACCTTTTGACCTTACCGGATGGATTGAAAATTTCAAAAAATAAGATGTAAGGACCAATCATAGCTTTGGTTCCTGCTTCTGTAGATCCATCCCATTGTACAGTACCTTCTCTCATCAATAAATCGTTTTTCAGCAATTGCTTGACAAATCTGCCATGAGCATCATAAACAGACAAATTGCCAACAAAACCGATATCGTCGATATTGTAATTAATAAGAAGAAAATCTTCATAGCCATCACCATCCGGAGAAAAAGTATTATCAGGCAATTGAACAACGCCATCATCTGTAATTTCATTGCTATAAGCACTGGAGTTCTGGTAAGTTGGTGTTCCGAACTTTACTGCCTGGGCAGCAGAATGCCAGTTATTTTTATCCTTAGTTGGAGCATTAAAGTCAATTCTCTCCAAGGAAACCCCATTCAGATCATCAATTAAAGGAGAATGATAATCTTCTGAATAACTGAAACTATCGACAAAAACAGCCTGTTGATTGTTGATGGTGTACAGAATAATTGTTCCAATATCATCTGGCATGGAAGGTAAATCAAACTTTAGCATTTTATTGATATCTGGAGTTTTGTCAGGATTCTCGTTCCTGTAATTTAACTCATTAAAAACAGGATCAGCAGTTAAGACGGCGTATTGATTAGGAAAAAGGAGATAATCTATATTTACTCTATTGCTTTGATTGATCAATAAACTGTCTAGATTGGAAATCCACAAATCTCCAAGATTCAAAATCTTTGTGCTATTATTATACAATTCCAGATAATCAGATCCGCCGGTTTTTGGATCGAAAAGAATCTCATTGAT
>JBILRD010000108.1:0-6577 GCA_044372845.1 Saprospira sp.
AACTCCTCAGCCTGAATAAAAGCATTTTGACTATCTGATCCATCCAGAATTAGCATTACTTCATGTGGAGCATCAGATAGTTGTTTAGTAATAGAGGTTCTGATCTTTGTCAATTCAGCCATCAATTGTTTATTGTTATGCAAACGTCCGGCTGTATCGATAATGGCAACATCACAGTTATTTTGAATGGCATGCTTAACTGTTTCATAGGCTACAGCAGCTGGATCACTATTCATGCCTTTGGAATAAAAATCACAACCAACTCTATCTGCCCAAATTTTTAATTGGTCAACGGCAGCGGCGCGAAAAGTATCAGCGGCACCAAGAACTACTTTGTGGCCGTTGGCTTTGAGTCTGTAGGCTAGTTTTCCAATTGTAGTTGTTTTTCCTGCACCATTAACCCCTACAATCAAAATGATATAAGGTTTTTTTGCATCTTTGGGAATATCAAAAAATATGGTTTCAGAACTTGTATTTTCGGACAAAAGCTGAACAATTTCATCTCTAAGAATTTCATTCAATTCTTTAGTAGTCATGTATTTATCTTTCGCAACCCTTTCTTCTATACGTTCGATAATTTTAACCGTTGTTTTTACTCCAACATCGGATTGAATTAAAATATTTTCTAACTCATCGAGGATATCTTCATCAATTTTTGTTTTTCCGGCAATGGCTCTTCCAATTTTATCAAAAAAGCTTTGTTTAGTTTTTTCAAGCCCCTTATCGAGATCTTCTTTTTCTTTTTTACCAAAAATTTTATCAAAAAAACCCATTAGAATAAATTTTTTAAATAACAAAAAGGCTTCCCCTTTGAAGAAGAAGCCTTGTTTCCTTTACCAAAATTACCTTTTACTTAGTTTTGAAGAATTCTTCAACTTTATCTTTGTGAATAATCACTTCCTTGTACGAATATTTGCCGGTAATCGGATCCTTGATACTTTTGATTACGCGAACATGGTCTTTACCAGAACCGGCATTGGTTGCACGTTGAGCAACCTTAGCGTTTTTTGAAATTTTCTTAGCCATGATATGAGCTCCGGATTATGAGTTACTTAATTTCTTTGTGAACAGTATAACGCTTAAGAACTGGATTAAATTTCTTCAATTCCATACGATCTGGCGTATTTTTACGATTTTTAACAGTGATGTATCTTGACATCCCAGCCATGCCTGAATCTTTGTGTTCTGTGCATTCAAGGATTACCTGTACTCTGTTGCCTTTACTTTTCTTAGCCATGATATTTGTTAGCTATTTTCCTAGTTATTTAAAAATTGATGACAATTTAACTTTTTTGTTGTCGTCAAACGCTTCAGCTGTAAATGTAATACTGTAAGTTTTGTTACCGTTTGAATCAACAGATTCTACTCTACGATATTTACGTTCAGTACTTAAAGTTTTTTCAGCTTGTGGATCAACAACCCAAACAAAAGGATCAAATCCTTTTTGAAGTTGATTTTTCAAGAAATTGTAAATACCCAATTTATTCATAGTACGAATAGCTTGTGTACTCACTTTAAGAGTAACCCAAAGGTTTAACTCAGGAACAAAAAAACGTTTAGTTTTCAAATTAACATTGAAACGTCTTTTAGTTTTACGGTTGGAGTGTGAAACGTGATTTCCAACCAATGATTTTTTTCCGGTCAATTGACAAATTCTTGACATGGTATGTTTTATTTTAAATATTGTTCAACCAAAAGCAGAACGTATAACACAATTATTTTCTTCTAGAATATCTGATGTGACTCTGAAGGGATTCGAACCCCTAACCTTCTGATCCGTAGTCAGATGCTCTATCCAATTGAGCTACAGAGCCTAGCTGATTTCTTTAAAAGAGTTTGCAAATATATAGTGATAATTTTATATTTCAAAATGAAAACATTAAAATAAAAACATTTTTTTGAAATTTATTATGCTTGTTTGGCTTTGAAAAGTTTTTCTACTTTAAATCTTAAGAAAACAGACTTTATATTTGAACAAGTTGATAAATTTAACCTTTATTGCTGTAATCAAACAAATTTAAATGAAATTAGATATACTTGCTATAAGTGTTCATCCTGACGATGTTGAAATTTCTTGCTCTGGCACATTATTACACCATATTGAACTTGGGAACAAGGTTGGCATTTTAGATTTAACCAGTGGGGAGCTAGGGACTAGAGGATCTGCTGAACTAAGATTAAAAGAATCTGCAGCTGCAAGTGAACTTATGAATTTACATGTCAGACATCGACTTCAGATGGAAGATGGTTTTTTTGAATATAACAAAGCTAACCTTTTAGAGATAATAAAAGTTCTTAGGTTATATCAACCTGAAATCGTTCTTGCCAATTCAGTAAGAGATAGACATCCAGACCATGGACGTGCTGCAAAATTAGTAGCAGATGCCTGCTTTTACAGCGGTTTAATAAAAATAGGTAGCGAGATGGACGGTATTACACAAAATGCCTGGAGACCAAAGGCTGTATATCATTATATTCAAGACTACAATCTAAAGCCTGATTTCGTTTTTGATATCAGCCAATACATGGATAAAAAACTGGAAGTAATTCTTGCTTATAAATCCCAATTTTACAATCCTGAATCAAATGAACCAGAAACAGCTATCTCTTCTAAAGAATTTTTAGAGTATATGCGTGCAAAAAGTTGTACCCTGGGAAGAGAGGCTGGATTCCACTACGCTGAAGGGTACACTGTTAACAGAAATATTGGAATCAATAATCTATTCGACTTAAAATAGATAATTGAAAAATGATAACTACTGAAAAAAGCTATCGGGTAAGCTAGTCTTTTTAATACTGGTAACTGTTGATTTTGATATGATCCTGCCACTTTTATCTTTTGTTATTGAATTGACGGGAAATCCAATTTGATTTAACAACAAGAGAGCCTGTACAGAATAATCATTTTTTATAAAGGGCGCATATTTAGAAAGATTCAAATCAACAGATTTAGTATATTCTGTTTCTGTAGAAGTTGTAGCTGTGTTTAATGATAGTATATTCAATTCGCCCATCTCAGCAGAAGATTTTGTACCTAGCTCTTTAACCTCAGCTCTTTGCAAATCAATTTCAGAACTGATTTCTCGAGCGGCAATCTCATTTTTAACCTCACCTTGTGGGGTGCCGATATACATCAGCATTGTATTTTGCTTGGGCTGCGGTACAAACCTCATTTTTAAAACACCACTGGAGGCATTAGATTGAATTCTAAAGGCTAATTTATCTTTTTTGACATACCAGGTAATTTCACTAGATATACCCTCGGCATTAGTTTGTTTCATCTCAATAATTCCCTCAAATGTCTGAGCGTGAATGATTGTTAGGATGACTATATTAAAAAATAATGTTGTAAAAAATTTATGCATAAAAATTATTTAAAATCAACTGATCTAAGATTGTTTTGTCGATTGACTACAAAGAATTTGCCAAATCAAACTTTTAGAAAAAATTAACATCTAATATTTCAATTAAGATCCTACCCTACCCTTGATATTGCCGGATTGATAGTTTCCGTCCAAAATATTTCCGAGTAATGTATTGCCATTTCTTTTAACAGCATTTCCTGCAGTTCCACCAGCTGGAAAACTTGTTGGAGGAGGATTGGGAAAATTCTGATTCAACAATGTTACGCTACCTACTATTGGTATAACTATTTGAACCAGCACATTTACAGATAAAGTACCCGATTGACCATCTACACCATAATCTCCTCCATCACCACCAAATACATTGGGTGTAAGCGTAAAACTTGCTCCAAACAAATTAAAGTTGATGGGTGTGGACAGAATACCTCCGTCACCACCAGTTGCATTGATACCTGTTGTTGCATTATCTCCAGCGTCATAGTAACCAAAGCCTGTTCCCAGATTTCCTCCGACACCATCTCTGGCTCCACCGCCACCACCGGCTCCAATACCTAGATTAAATGTTCCAATTCCTAGATTAATAGATTGAACCAAGCCAACAGATCCACCGCCGCCGCCGCCGCCATAAATTCTACCATTGTTGACGAGATGAGTGTGCACAGTTAAATTCAGCGCATTGGTACCTGGAAGTCCATCTCCAGAGCCACCCCCAGAAATTCCGGCTCCAGCACCACCATCTCCTCCTCTAGCCAACAGGTCGCCGTTATTTAAAATACCAACCTTAGAATCCGGATGTAACCCACCAGTTGAAAAAACAGGTACACTAACCAAATTTTGCAAAACCACCCCATTGGCAATTCTCGCAACCACACAAATAGGAACATTGGTTGGTAATGAATTCGCAGCCTGTAAATCGTAGTCCGTTTGAGGCGTAACAATACTGACTTCATAACAAGTATCTACTGAAACAATAAAAACCTGATTGGCAATCGTATTTCCACATACTGCCTGAACAATGACCGGATAAATTCCGGCTGGCGCAAAAATATCGGCTTGAACATTTAATTGGAGTGTATCTGAACCGTTCACCAAATAGTTATTAAGAGTCGCGGTTATTCCCTGTGGCAGATTAGGCACAATGTAAACCGCAATTGGTGTAGTATCTCCTGCAATTTGATTAACATACAAAAAAGCAGAATCTGTGTTGGAAATAATTCTATCGATATAACCAATATTATTGTCAATATTAAAATTAAAAACACAGTCTGAACAATTTCTCTGCCAGGTACTGATCCAACATTCGCCATTGTAATATTGCATCATACTGTCAGTAGTATTGAAAACCATCAAGCCTGGCTTTGGAGCATATATATTATCTCTTTCCGTTCTACTGAGCCTTGGCGGTAAAAACCCTTTATTATTGGACTCAAGATGAAGTACAGCACTGGTATCAGGTTGTAAAATATTGATGCCAACCTGGGCATCTAAAAAAGAAATAGAAAAAAAGGACAAAAGGCTGAATAAGAAAATTTTCAAATACTGCTTCATAGTCTAGCGTTAAGAATGTATATTTCGGTTTAGATTGAGTTTAAAATTATTAACTTATTGTGAAATAATGCTAATATTTGCTTAATTATTTATAACTGAAACTATTTTCAAAATCATACAAACCAATTTTCAATAATGGACATTTCCTATATTTTGACACATCTTGGTGAAGAAAGAGAAGATTATTTTAACGCCGTAGCACCACCTATCATTCAGTCTTCCAATTTTACTTACAAAACCTTTGAAGAATTACGAAAGGTATTGAAAGACGAGGTCAACAATCCATTATATACCAGAGGTAACAATCCTACCGTTGCCATACTTCGAAAAAAACTGGCTGAACTAGAAGGCTCTGAGGATGCTTTAATTTTTAGTAGTGGCAGTGCGGCATGCTCTGCCGCCGTAATAGCCAATGTAAAATCCGGGGATCATGTTGTTTGCGTTCAAAAACCGTATTCCTGGACTTTTAAACTATTAACACAATTTCTTTCAAGATTTGGTGTTGAATATACTTTTGTTGATGGGACTGATGCTGAAAATTTTAGAAAAGCCATCAAGCCCAATACTAAAGTCATGTATCTTGAAAGTCCTAATTCTTTGAGTTTTGAATTACAGGATTTGGAAGCATGTACCAAAATTGCCAAAGAATATGGATTGGTCAGTATTTGTGACAATAGTTATTCCAGTCCTATTTTTCAAAATCCAATAGCCTTGGGTGTTGATATCGTGACGCATTCCGGCACCAAATACATCAATGGACATAGCGATGTGGTAGCAGGTGTCTTGTGTGCCAGCAAAGAAATGTGTAAAAAGATTTTTTATTCAGAATATATGACTTTGGGTACCAACATTTCTCCTCATGATGCCTGGCTAATTATAAGAGGTCTGAGAACCTTGCCTTTGCGAATTCAAAAATCTCAAGAAACCACGATTAAAGTGATTGATTATCTAGAGAATCACCCAAAAGTTGACGAAGTGATTTATCCCTGGTCCAAATCTCATCCGCAGTACGAATTGGCAAAAAAACAAATGAAGGGCGCCGGTGGATTATTTTCTGTCTGTTTCAAGGCTAAAGATATTCCAAGTATGGAAAAATTCTGTGAAGCGATGTCAGACGTCTTTCTAATGGCTGTTTCATGGGGTGGATATGAGTCACTTCAGGTTCCAACGGTGTTGTTTTATAATCTTAACAGCACAGGTGAGGCTCCGGAATTACCTTTCACTATGGTCAGGTACTACATTGGCCTTGAAGATGCTGATCTGATTATCAAAGCTTTTGAAAAAGCAATGGATTTACTTTAAAACTAATGATTTAGGTCAAAAATTTCTTCCAGTTTATTTCCTCTGGAACCTTTCACGTAAATGAAGGCCTTTTTATCTTTATATTGCCTTAGAAGTAGTTCTTTGGCTAAAGTATTGATTTCAAAATGAAGCAAACTTGTGCCATTTGGTAATTTTATTTTTAAAAATTCTTGGCCAACTAATATTACCAGTTCAAATTTTTCAATTTTTATTACTTGATCAACCAAATACTGATGTTCCTCCTCACTGTATTCACCAAGTTCCAGCATTTCTCCAAGGATTAAAATTTTGGGAGTTTCAGGACTTTGCTGAACAGCCTTGACAAATGCTTCCATACTGCTGGGATTGGCATTGTAACAATC